>JAAYBY010000225.1 GCA_012729935.1 Clostridiaceae bacterium
CTGGTGACATTCGATCGTGTTTATACGACAGCCAAGCGCTGCTACCAGGCGCTTAAGCAGCTTGATGTGCTGGAACAACCGCTGGCAGTTGCCGGATTGAACCCGCACAGTGGTGAACACGGATTGTTTGGCAGCGAAGAAATGACGGCAATCGGACCGGCTGTTGAAAGATGTCAGGCTGAAGGACTGCCGATTGTCGGGCCGATCGGTGCTGATTCTGTTTTCCATCAGGCGCGGACCGGACGATACTCAGCGGTTTTGTCGTTGTATCATGACCAGGGGCACATCGCAACAAAAACACTTGATTTCGAGCGGACGATTTCTCTGACCCTCGGTTTGCCGTTTCTGAGAACATCGGTCGATCATGGTACAGCACTGGACATCGCCGGACAAGGTATTGCCAGTGCGGTCAGTATGATTGAGGCCATTCGCCTCGCTGCTCTGTACACACCGCGCTACCAGCCGGTATAAGTGGACAGCCTATGAAAACACTGCACTATCAGGAGAAAATACAATCAAAGCAGGGCGGGCCGGGCTGGTACCGTCTGGATAATGCTGCCAAAATCTACCCGATATTGATGCATACCCGTCACAGCTCTCTTTTCAGGTTGGCCATGCTGATGCGCCGCCCGGTTGATCCGGACTTGCTCCAGAAAGCTTTGAATCAGACACTGCCGCGATTTCCCCAGTTTATGGTCCGCTTGAGAAAAGGAATATTCTGGTATTATCTTGAGCACTACAACGAACCTGTCATGATCGAACCGGATGTTGTCAATCCCATGCGGCCCTGGACACGTAAAGACGCCAAATCACATCTGTTTCGTGTTCGCTACCATGACAGACGTGTGTCTGTGGAATTTTTTCATGCCTTGACAGATGGGTACGGTGCTTCGGTTTTTCTGCGCACCCTGATTGCTGTCTACCTGTCTTTACAGGGGATTGACTGTCCGACGGGTGATGGGATACTGGATATTCACGACAAACCTGCTGAAACGGAAATGGAAGATGCCTACAACCGTTTCTCAACATTCAAGGTTATTCACCGGCCGCGTGAAACAAAGGCTTTTCGACTGCAGGGAACTATTCTGCCGGGACATCATCTGAACATCATCTGTGGCATAGTTCCGGTCAGTCAACTCTCAGCGGCTGCAGCCCGCTTTCGGGTCAGCGTCACCGAGCTGCTGGTTGGTGTGTACTTGTATCAGTTATACCGGATTCAGCAGCAGGGCGGTTATCACACCGACAAACCGGTTCGGGTTTCGGTGCCGATCAATGTTCGACGCTATTATCCCACTGAAACACTGCGTAATTTTGCTTTATATGCCAATCCTGGCATTGAACCAGCTTACGGTACGTATACCTTCGAAGAAGTACTTAAGCTGGTCCATCATTTCATGCGGTATACGATAAATGAAAAATATCTCAATGCGCTGATGTGCGCGAATGTGGCACCTGAAAAAAGTATTTTTCTAAAAATCTCACCGCTGCCGATCAAGAACATTGCGATGCGTATCGGCTACAGCATGGCTGGTGACAGCCGATTTACCAGCACTGTGTCGAATCTTGGCATCATCAGACTGCCGCCGGAAATGGCTCAGGAAGTTGAGCGCATGGAATTTTTGCTCGGGCCATCTAAATTCAATCCCGTCAGCTGCTCTGTGATCAGTACGGGTGAACAGGTCGTGATTCAGTTTTCAGCAACCATGCAGGAAACGGATCCACAGCGCGCTTTCTTTAAACATCTTGTTCAACTGGGTATCCCTGTCAAAGTTGAGAGCAACCAAATCTGGGATCATTCAGGGGAGGGCTGATTATGTCATACTGTGTTAATTGTGGTGTTGAACTTGAAAAAAGTGAGAAAAAATGTCCGCTGTGTGGTGTGGATGTCATCAATCCTGCCCAGCCTTTCGATGAAAAAGCGCCACGTCCGTATCCGCGCAGGCTGGATCCGATAACCGAACGGATCAACCGTCGTTTCGTCGGTGCGATGATTACGATAGCGCTCGTTTTTCCGGCATTGCTGTGTGCAACGATCAACTACAGCCTTGATAATCGGCTGACCTGGAGCTTGTATGTCATGGGTGCCTTGTTTACAGTCTGGGTTATAACAGTGCCGTACTACTGGTTGAGAAAGCGGACTTTGAACCGATTGTTTATACCGGATGTTCTGGCTTTACTGCTTTTCCTGTTTCTCATTGCGGCTCTGCAGCAAGATCGATCCTGGTACTGGCCTGTTGCCGTCCCGTTGATTCTGATTCCGTCAGCGTTGGTTTATCTGAATATCTATCTGACGATTCACCGCGTGATCAGAGGATTCGTAATTCCGGCGTCCGTTCTCATATCGGCTGGTATTCTTGTGACAGCCATAGAATTGATCTTAAAAGCGCACGGTGGCAATATGCGGTTGGACTGGTCCCTATATGCGCTGATTCCATGTTTGGCGATTGCCATGGTCCTGCTGGTGATAGCCCGCAAACAATC
>JAAYBY010000226.1 GCA_012729935.1 Clostridiaceae bacterium
CCAAAACCAGGCATCGTCACCGCGATGATGTCGGATCGATCGCGTCCGAGCAGATCGAAAGCGCGTGTCGTGATTAAAAGGGCAAGTGTTGAGTCAAGACCACCAGACAAGCCGATGACAGCGCGTACGCCCGGAATATGTTCCAGTCGTTTTACCAGGCCTCTGGTCTGGATAGCAATAGTTTCGCGGCAGCGAACAGTGAGCAATGCCGGATCTGCCGGTACAAACGGATTGGCAAGAACCGGCCGACTCAAATCTAGATCATAGACAGGCTGCTCAAAGAAAACGGGTAGATGACCAGGCCGATCTGTTTCCCCGGCTGACTGAGCAAAGGTTTGTTGTCTACGGCGTTCGGATTGAAGCAACGACAGATCCAGATCCGTCACAGTGAGGCCGTCATGGAACAGCGGAGACTCGGCCAGACACTGACCGTTCTCGTACATTAACCGATGTCCTGAGAAGACCAGATCGGTTGTCGATTCACCTGATCCGGCATCAGCATATAGATAGGCGCAGATGAGCCTGGCAGAATGACTGCTTACCAGCAGTCGCCGGTAATCTGCTTTGGTCAGAATTTCATTGCTGGCTGACAAATTGCAGATGACAGTCGCACCAGCTAATGCGGCTGCGATTGAAGGAGGTTTCGGAACCCAGAGATCCTCACAGATTTCGACTGCAAATTTGAAATCCGGAACTGTCTGGGAACAAAAAAGCAGCTCAGACCCGAACGGAACCAAATGAGAACCCCAACGGATCGATTTGACCCGGCCGAGCTGGCGACCGGACTGGAAATAGCGCAATTCGGTAAATTCCTGATAGTTGGGGATATTGGTTTTTGGAACAAGGCCAAGCAACTGTCCATCGTGAACAACGGCCGCAACATTGTAAAGAGCGTCATCAACAGCAAACGGTAGACCGACTATACAGATACAGTTTAAGCCGGCCGTCTGTCGGATGATCCGTTTCAATGCGTTGATGGCAGCCTGCTGCAGTGTGTGATCGAGAAACAGATCGCCACATGTATAACCTGTCAGACACAGCTCAGGGAAAACAACCAGACTGGCTTTTTCTGCATCTGCCTGTCGGATCAATGAGAGGATCTGTTCTCCGTTATACGAGGTGTCTGCCACCCGGATGGCAGGTGTGGCGGTTGCAACGCGCAGATAGCCGTCGTGCATATGAAAGCCTCTTTTCTCACTCGAACTAAAACAATCTTGCTTATCTCATGCTTATTCTATCACAGATCCGCACACGGACGGATTGTCTTCGTGTATAATAATAACAAATATGCCCGACAGATGGAGGTGTCTTCATGACGGTAATTACCCGCAACCAGATTCTTGATGCGCTAGCTTATGATCGATTTCAGCTGTTTGGACAGCCAAAGTGGACATTAGGAAAAAATTCCTGTAATACGTATGAGGTTCTAATCGACCTGATGATTGCAGAGAACGACGAAAAAATCCCGGCTAAGGATTTTTTGCCGGTGATAGAATCCGATGAGGAGCTGACGATGCGTTTTGGCACATGGTTTCTGGAGAAAGCTTTTGTCAGCGGTGCCCGACTGATGGAAAATCTGGGTATGGATCTGATTATTTCTCTAAATATCCTTGGATTTCAGGCAAATCGCGCGGAGTTTCCCGATCGAGTTCAGGAAATGATGGAAAAATCCGGCATCACAAATAGACAGCTTCAATTCGAATTAAGTGAATCACAGCCTCTGAATGAGGTTGGAATAGCCAATCTCAACCGGATTCATGACGAGTTGGGAATCTCACTGGTACTCGGTAATTTCGGAATGGGTTACTCAACCGTTGATCTGCTCAGGCATGTTCCTTTTGATATGCTTGAGCTGAGCAGGTCATTCACAGCCAACATAACCGAATCAGAGCGCGAGCTGAAGGTCATCCTCGCGATTCTTCAGATGGCGCATGTTCTGGATATTACGGTTTGTGCGAAAGGAATTGAAACAGCAGAGCAGCTTGAGCTGCTGGAGGAGGCCGGATTCTTCAAGGCACAGGGGTATTTGATAGGCCGGCCGATGCCGTTGAACGAGCTCGAGCAGTTTGTTCGAAAATATGCCTCAGCCTGATGTGTTTAGTCAAATCAGAAGATCCCCGGCTCATTGAGAAACCGGGGATCTTTTTCGTTATATACTTTAGATTGTTTGGTTAAGCAAGTACGAAATGTCTGCCTCAACAGAATCAATCAGATCCGATGATTAGAAACGGAATGCCTTACGCCCTGCATAAACGGCATTGTCACCGAGCGCTTCTTCAATACGCAGCAACTGATTGTATTTAGCTACGCGGTCTGTCCGTGAAGGTGCGCCGGTTTTGATCTGTCCTGCATTGGTCGCGACGACGATATCGGCGATCGTCACGTCCTCGGTTTCACCGGAACGATGCGAAACGACTGCGGTCCAGTTATTCCGCATTGACATCTCGATAGCGGCCAATGTTTCCGAAAGGGTACCGATCTGATTGAGCTTGATCAGAACGGAATTGCTGACATTCAGTTTGATTCCTTTTTCGATGCGCTCTGTGTTGGTCACGTAGAGGTCATCACCGACGAGCTGAATTTTATCGCCTAAACGCTCATTCATCAGCTTCCAGCCTTCCCAGTCTTCTTCTGCCAACCCATCTTCAATTGAAATAATGGGATAACGATCGACTAAATCTGCCCAGTAATCAACCATCTCGGCACGTGTTTTCAGCTGACCTGATTTCCAGAACAGGTATTTGCCCTCATGACCGGCTGCCTTTGCCTCTTCATACAGCTCAGTAGCCGCCGGATCCATCGCGATCGCGATGTCGGTTCCCGGCTGGAAACCGGCTTCCTTGATCGCTTCAACGAGCAGCTGGAGTGCCTGCTCATCACTTTCGAGGTTCGGTGCATAACCGCCTTCATCGCCGACAGCGGTTGCCAGCTTGCGGGATTTCAGCAGCTTTTTGAGTGTGTGAAAAATCTCAGCACTCCATTGAAGTGCCTGCTTAAATGAGTCTGCTCCGACTGGCATGATCATGAATTCCTGGAGATTGACACTGTTATCGGCATGTTTACCGCCATTGATGACATTCATCATCGGAACGGGCAGAATGTGTGCCTGGATTCCTCCGATATATTCGAAGAGATGAAGACCCGCTGCGCTTGCTGCGGCTTTTGCACAGGCAAGTGATACTGCCAGCATGGCGTTTGCACCAAGTTTGGCTTTATTGGGCGTTCCGTCCAGATCGATCATCAGCTGATCAATACCTTTTTGATCGAAGACATTAAATCCGAGTAGTTCGGGAGCGATGACTTCGACAACGTTCTCAACGGCCTTTTGAACACCTTTTCCCAGATAACGGCCGGCATCGCCGTCGCGAAGTTCAACAGCCTCGAAAGCTCCTGTGGAAGCGCCGGATGGTACAGCGGCACGACCTATTGAACCATCTTCCAGTTCAACTTCAGCTTCAATGGTTGGATTACCGCGTGAATCCAGAATTTCTCTGGCCCAAATAGCAGTGATAAATAATTCTTGCATCGTTTACAGCTCCTTTCAATTTCGGTTTTTCACAGCCGTTCCGGCTAATCAGTTTTCCGGAACAAATCATAAGACAGTGTGACTACCGACTTCCAATTATAGCATGAAACCTGCCTGAAATGACAGTAAATGTATCGAATCAGACAAGGTTGTCAGATGTCACAAAAAGGGTGGAGACACCAGTCTTTATCAGTGCGTTACGCCGATACTCCGCCTACAGCGCAGCATAGATGGTCGCCTGTATCGGTGGAATGCGTACTGCATGTTCACCCGGCATATGCTGCGTTAGATAAACGATAATCATATCTTCAACAGGATCAATACGGAACCAGGTGCCGGCAGCGCCTTCCCAGCCAAACTCGCCTGATTTGGCCAGTGACCCGGCCATAGCAGGGTTTTTCAACGTCCTCACGCCGAGCCCGTAGCTATAGCCGTGCCATCCGTTGGTATTAAACGCGTGCCTCTGCTCTGCGGTCAGGTGGTTGCTGCGGATCAGATTGACAGTTTTCGGGCTGATGATCCGGATGCCATCCAGGGTACCGCCGGCCAGCAACATTCGTGCGAAACGAACATAGTCTGAACGGGTGCTGAACAAACCGGCGCCGCCATATTCGATGTGAGCCGGCTGCAGGGGGTTGCTGTTGCCCGGAGTCAACATCTTTTCGCTAAATGGAACCAGCCGCTTCTCCTGATAGGCATAAAGATCGACCAGGCGTGACGCTTTTTCAGCGGGCACATAGAAGTCGGTATCTTTCATTGACAGCGGATCGAGCAGCACCTCCCGCATGTATTGTCCCAGCTTTTTCCCGGTAACAACTTCAATGACGGCTCCGATCACGTCGATGGAAAGACCGTACTGCCAACCATCTCCGGGATCAAAGCACAGTGGGATTTGCCCCAGCTGATTGGCAACAGATATCAATTCGACTGACTGATCCGGGACCGGTCCGCTGAAAAGGGTTTTCATCAGTCCGGCGATAGCACGGCTTGCAGGATGATCGGTGTCAGGATAGGGGATGCCTGATGTCATGGTCAGCAGATGATGCAGTGTGATATCCCGGGTTGCCGGACGCGTTACCCAATCCTCATTGTCGCGAGTCCAGACCATAGGCTGGCTGAATCCAGGTAAAAACTCACGGACGGGATCCTGAAGGTGAACGAGTCCTTTTTCGAAAAGTGTCATCAGAAGAACAGCTGTAATCGGTTTGGTCATCGAATAAATACGAAAAATGGAGTCGGTTGTGAGCGGAATCTGGTTTTCAAGATCTGCATATCCGATCTGAAAGGCCAGCAGTGTCTCTCCTTTACGAATGACCTGCAAACTGGCGCCGGGTGCAGCACCTGTTTGTACCATCTGGTCAATGATTTGGCGTGTCGCGGAAAAATCGTAACCTTTTTTATCTGGCATAATGCACCTCCTGTGACGGGCTGACTGACAAATCGCAGTAATTGCCGCGAAAATAGGTAAGATCATCTGTCAGCGGCAAACAAATCGTTAAGTAGAAAAATGAATGATCCATCTGGTTCATTATTATTTTAATCGATCCGGAAGGTTGCGACAATAGACCAGGCATAGTCCGACTGAAAACTGATATCATATTCAACAGACAATGTTGTATAATGAAACTAAGCTTATTCGATTGAATCGTGTGGTTGAGG
>JAAYBY010000227.1 GCA_012729935.1 Clostridiaceae bacterium
CTTCGGATAAACTAAACTCATCCATCGATCCGGTTTTTACGATGCGTTCATCATCGAACAGGATATACCCGTTTTCAATGATCTGGTCTAAAAGCACGACATGTGCATTGATGATTGCTTTCATAACAATCCCTCTCTCAAATTAAGCAGTTTAGCAGGCAGTAACACTTCTGGTTTAAGCGTAACGTGCTTAGGCAGAACCGGCAACCCAAAGAATTTGGTTTTGGGTCGCCAGCTTTTGTCTCTTGGTGGGATTATCAGATTTCCTTTGTTTCGGCTGACCATTATAATGAATCAGCCTTTGATGGCTCCGGCTGTTAGACCGGCTGTCAATTTTCCCTGGAACAATGAATAAACAAGCAAAACAGGAATCATGGCCATGATACAGACTGCAAACAACGGACCCCAGTCGGTTCGAACGTTGTTAGCTGCCTGCATCTTCATAACCCCGAGTGATACTGTCTTGAGTGGTTCATCGATAATCAGGGTCATAGCGAGCAGATAGTCGTTCCAGTACTCCAGAAATCCAAAAACGCCGATTGTAATCAAACCGGGTTTGGTCAGTGGAAACATAACGCGCCAGTACGTTTGAAAATAGGTCGCGCCATCGATAAAGGCAGCATCCTCAAGGTCTCGCGGCAACGTCTTGAAAAAGGAGTACATGACAAATACCGAGAAAGCCATATTAAACGAGGCATAAACCAGAATTAAGCCCGGCTGCGTATTGTACAATCCCAAAATACGAATAACAAAGAAGACCGGAATGATACAGACAATGCCTGGTGTTAACAATCCGATGAGCAGGTACTTATAAACCGCATCGGAAAATTTGAAACCTGTTCGTGAAATGGCGTAGGCCAGCAGCGAAGCGGCCATGATATTGATTAATGACGCAGCAAATACAATATATATCGTGTTGGTAAACAGCTGCGGAATGTTTGATATCTCAAGTCCCCGAGCGTAATTTTCAATCAGAAAATTTGCTGGCAGGCTCCAAATGCTGCTGTAAAACTCCTGGTTCGTTTTCAGTGAATTCATCAGCATGAAAATAAACGGTACGATGATAGTCAGTAAATACAGAATTAACAATACACGCGTGATGGTGTTCGTTGTAATTCTGCTGGCCTGAATTGATTTAACTTTTCGCATGTTGGTACTTCCCCTCACATTTCATAAGTCTCGCGCTTGGTCACGCGCATCAGTATTAACGTGATGGTCGTCGTGATAACAAGAATCGCCATTGCGACCGCAGATGCATAACCAAACTTGCTCTGTCCGCCAAAAGACAGACGATACATATATGTCGTCATAATCTCAGACGCCAGATTCGGTCCGCCTTTTGTCATCATGAAGACCAGCTGGAATCCAACACCGCTGGACGTTACAACAAAGAAAATCAGCGCTGTGCGAACTTGTTCCCACATCAGCGGGATCGTGATTTTGATCGTCTGCTTCAATTCATTGCAGCCATCAATGCGTGCAGCTTCAAACAGAGAGGTCGGTATATTGAGGACTGCTGCCATGAAGAGAACCATGTAGAATCCCAATGATTTCCACACCATGACAAACAGAATTGAATTCTTGACATTATCCGCGTGCCCAAGCCAGTTCTTGCCTTCGACGTTGATAAGAGCCAGGAGTGCATTAAGCAGACCATTGTTAGGGTTAAATACACTCATCCAGACGATGTTGATGATAACAGCGGGAATAACCGTCGGAAAAAACAGCATGACGCGGTAGAAATCACGTTCACGCAGCCGGTTGTTCGTCAGGATAACGGCCAGTGTGACAGCCAGTGTGAAGACGATAATCGTATTAAAAACGAAAAAATACATGTGATTCTTGAAGGCAATTAAAAAATCACCATCTTGAAACAGTCTTTGGTAGTTCGATAATTCAACAAAGTTCATGTTCAGACTGACGCCCCGCCAGTCAAAAAGACTGATGCCGAGGCCAATAAAAGCGGGTAGAAATCGAAATAGGGTGTACAGTAAAAGACCTGGCAGCAGCGTCACAGCCAAAAAGATATTTCTTTGTCTCTTGCGCGACCGCATCGTTTCATATGCCTGTAGCCTTAAGGGTTCTTCCATCGATTGGTATCGTGCTTTACCGGTTTTCGGTTTATTCATGATTGTCAGCCGGATCAGATCCGGCGTCCTCCCCTCAGAATGGATATCATTCAAGAAGGGCCGGGGTCAAAGACCCCGAGACCCTTCTTGTCATTGTTAATCAGACACCAGAGATCATCTTAGATTACTGCGCTTTGTAAGCGGCAACCGCTTCCATGATCGCTGTCATGTCATAGTCACGTTTCAGAACTGAATCGTCTGCGCGGGTGTCATTGTAGAATTTGTTGAGTGCATCAACATAGCCATCGACATCGATATCGCCGGCATTGAGCGCACTGACATTATTTGTGATTTGGTCGGCCAATCCGGGATAGAAAGCACGGGCTAGTTCACGGAGGCCAATCGCTTTGCCACTGTCAACTGCTTCCCACGAGGAAGCGACGGAACTGGACAGCAGGCTGCCGAAATTCGTTGAGAAATCAGCAATTGCCAGACCATTCAGAGTTGTCTGAACGACTTTTTCGGTCGTCTCTTTATGAGACAGCATGTAGCGATAGTATTCTTTGACGATATCGACATTCTGGGTTTTCGCTGAAACGGAGCTGATAACACCAGCAACGGCCAGGTACGCCGGATCGCCTTTTTCATTTGCCGGGAAAGGCATGTATTTCAGATCAAATTCATCCGGCCAGTTGCCGGCCATTTCTGCTTCCAGCCATGAGCCGCAGGGGTAGAAGAGAATATTGCCGTTGCAAAATTCCATCTGGGTTTCGGTAATCTCCAGTGTGCCGGATACGACATCGGTATAACCCTTGTCGATCAGATCCTGAACACGGTTCAGAGCCTCGATAACGGCTGGATCACTGTAGGCATCTTCTTCCAGTCTCTGCAGTTTGCCGAATGCTTCGAGATCGATGGAGCACAGGAGCGGATTAAAGAAATAGTTATAGAAATATTCGCCGCCGTATTTGGTGGAGTAGCAAAGCAGGTATTTATCATCGGCTTTTGCCTTTTCGCCAAGGGCTACGAATTCGTCCCATGTTTCAGGCAGTTCATAACCCTTTTCCTGGAACATGTTGGCGTCATACCAGAGACCTGATGTGTAAACACTGTCACTCATGCAATAGTGTTTGCCATCCACATAGCCGTAAGTCATCATGGAGAAGTTGAGAATGTCACCGAGTGTTTTGGACGGATCGTCAACACAGGGAACATCGTACAGGAAATCGAGCGGCATCATGACGCCTTCCGAGATGGCATCATAATAAGAATACATACCGCCATTAACGTCGAAGATATCCGGCGGGTTGCCAGCCAGAATTCTGCTTCTCAGGATATCTGCTGCGTTATGGTCGTAGGTAACGTTTGTTTCTAGTCCAGGATAAACATCTTCCAGTGTTGCCAGAATAGGATCTGCCATCTGGCCTTGACCACCAACCATGAACAGGACATCCAGCGAGCGGCCGCTAAAATCTTTTTCGCCGTTTGCTGCTGTCGTTGTGCCATCTGTTGGTGCTGCTGTTGTCTCTTTGGGTGCACAACCGGCGAAAATTGCCAATGCTAAGCAAAGACAAAGCGCCAAAACAAAAATTCTTTTTTTCATCTTTTCCTCCTGAGTCTTCATAAGAAGACTGATTTTAGTTGGGGTTGTTTCTGATCCGCATTGGCTTCGAAACCTGTTCGATCGCTATTCCACAAACCTCCTTTCGCGCGACAGACTGCTCCTGCCAGGCGTCGAATCACTGCGGAAATGATGCTTCTTCAATTTTTCTTTTTGTGTTTGCTCATACTTATGAACGTAAGATAACCATTATCACCTTCAAAAGAATACAGTACCCCCTCTGCTGATCGTTTGAATGTACTAATGATACACAATAATGATACCGATTTTTGTGCGAATTGTCAATTATCTTTTTTTAATTCGATCTTTACGGAACCAACCCATTATTAATTTGTAAAAGTATCAGTTGGCATCGTGGCCGGTTTGATTTTGGCGGTATCTCTGCGGCGACTGTCCGTATTGCTTTTTAAATACCCGGAAGAAATTTTTTATGTCTGAATAGCCGACTCTTCCGGCAATCTCAAGGATAGACAAAGGCGAATTAACCA
>JAAYBY010000228.1 GCA_012729935.1 Clostridiaceae bacterium
GCACTGACACTCGTTGTTCTTCTCGTACTGGCTGGCTGTTCAGCCGCTGGCGGAAGCAGCAAACTTGGCCTTGGTATCAAAACCACCATCGACTCATCAAAAGATCTGGCAGAAAAAGATGACGGCACCAAAGTCGGTACAGCTCAGGCTGACACAACCGTTGCAGCCGTTATGGTTGATGCCGACGGTAAAGTGATCGATGTTATGGTCGACACAGCACAGACAAAAATCAACTTCAATGAAGAGGGCGTTATCACATCAGACAAAACAGTCGAATACAAGACAAAAAGAGATCTTGGTAATGACTATGGTATGATAAAAGCATCAGGTATCGGACGTGAATGGTTTGAGCAGATGGACGCAATCCAGGAATGGATGAAGGGCAAGACAGCAGCTCAAATCGCAGCGATGAAAGTCAAAGATACGGAAGAACATGGCATCGTGCCGGACGAAACCGATTTGACATCAAAAGCGACCATGGGTGTTGAAACCTATCTGGAAGTTGTTGCCGAAGCACTTGCTAACGCAAAATAAGACTGTTCTTAACGGTTGAGACTGCCCTCCGGTTGACTTCAGCCGGGGGGCTTATCTTTTTAAAAGGCAGCTATGGTTACATTTAACAGACAATTGAGCCCTAAAATGTTTGGAAAATCGCTGATTCGGTCGTTTATCGTTTATTTGCTTGCGTGTTCTATTGTCGTGACGACAGGATGTAATTCAGATAAGACAAAGCGCTATACGACCCATTTAATCGGTTATTTTGATACGGTTATTACCCTTATCGGCTATTGTGATCAGCAAAAAACCTTTGACCGCTATGTTCAGATGGCCGAAGAAGAATTCAGTCAACTGCATCAACTATGCGACCGGTATCATGCCTATCCCGACATAGCCAATGTTCGAACCATAAACCTGAATGCCGGCAAACAGCCGGTTCAAGTGCCTGAAGTCCTGGTTGAGCTGATTCAGACAGCTTTGATTTGGCAGGAGGAAACCGAAGAGGGTGTTAATATCGCTTTGGGATCTGTTTTGGATATTTGGCACAATTATCGTACAATGGGTATTGCAGACCCCGGGCAGGCACAGCTGCCAGCTTTAGAAGATTTGACCGAGGCAGATCGTCATACCGATAGTCAGCAGATTGAAATTAATCCGGCGGAAAAAACTGTGTTTTTGCGCGAAACCGGTATGAGTCTGGATCTCGGTGCGCTGGCCAAAGGGTATGCAACAGAAAGAGTCGCTCAGAAACTGATCGAAGCTGGATGGACATCATTTGCAATCAGCAGCGGTGGGAATGTCAGGACCGTCGGTGCTCCGATCGGCGGAGATCGAAACCAGTGGTCAATTGGAATTGAAGATCCAAACGAAGACCAGAATTCCGATGAAAATGCTCTGATTGACACTGTCTATCTGACTGATGGTTCTGTTGTAACGAGTGGCGACTACCAGAGATATTACACCGTAAACGGTAAACGATACCACCATATAATCGATCCGGAAACCTTGATGCCGGCAGATCATTTCAGATCTGTTACGATCGTCACTGAAGACTCCGGTTGGGCTGACTATCTATCAACACTTCTGTTTGTTTTGCCATATGATGAAGGTGTCATATTTGCTGAAGAAAACCCGGATGTCGATGTGCTTTGGGTGTTTTCAGATGGCCAGACTCAGATGACGGATGGAATGGCCAGTCGGCTGAAAAGCATGGGAGCAGTTCCCGACTAGATGAGAAGGTGAATGGCGAAATGGGAAAAGAAGCAGCACAAAACGAAATGGAACATCAGAACGAATCATCCGGACAAGCCGGTCAAAGCTGGCATAAAAAACTTTGGAACAGCCGGATAGAACAGGGCTGGCAATGGCTTTTGTATCTGGATTTTTTATTGCCGGCAGTTCTTTTTCTTCTTGCCTGGCTGCCTTTATCGATGCGCACGTTCTTCGCCCAGCTCTATCATCAATATACACTTTTTATCATAAAACCTGTGCCAAATTTTTCCTCTATGACGGGTATCATCGGCTTGCTGATCCATATCGGTTTGATTATTCGGACGATAATCAGACGAAAATGGCTGGATTTATCTGTATGTCTGTTTTTTTTGGGTGTTCTATTGGCTTTCTTCCTCATTGAAATCGATGGAACAGCTTTGAATTACCATGTGATCAGGCTGTTGGACTTCGGTGTCAATACAAGCCGTTAATTGAAGAATCGTTCAAGCAGGAATCGAACGGTAAGATCAAAAGCCAAAGTCATGGCATGAGCCAGATTGATTAAAACAAAATTTCTGACAGCCAGTACAAAGGTATACTGTTTGCTTTGCTTTTGCGTAAACAGGTTGATGTGTTTAAAAACGGGAATCAAGGTCAGCAGGGTGAGCAGAGAAAACAAGGGCAGAACCCTCAGTGTCACCAACACCAGTATCGACAGATATGCAATCAGGTAGAGGAAACGAAAGGTTGCGAGAGCTGCTTTTTGTCCAATGTAAATAGGTAACGTGTATCGGCAATTAACCAGGTCTTCCTCGATATCACAGATATTATTCGCCAGCATGATGTTCGCAATACCAACGATAGTCGGAAACGACACAAGAAAGATCAGAACAAGTTCCAATAGATCAGCACGGACAATGAGTTGACCGGTTATCAATGAGACGGAAAGCAACGTATTTTCCGGCAGGTGAATTATGACTGTGATCAATGGTATAAAAAACCCCATAATCAGACCTGAGAACACTTCGCCAAACGGTGTCCTGGAGATCGGGAATGGCCCGAACGAGTAGAGAATGCCAATTGCAAATGACACTGCCCCAAGCATTAGAACAACCGGACTGGTTCTCAAAAACAAGAAGAATCCTGTCAGGATCGCAATTGACAGAAGACCGGAAATGGTCGCAATAACCACCGGTTCTTTGATGTTGTCTCTGACAATGGCATTATGTGATTCATAGCCGAACCCGTGTTTTTTGTTTGCCTTTTTAAAATCGATGTAGTTGTTTATTGTCGTAGTCGCCATATCGACACACAAAAGAGAAAGCAGCATCAAGCCCCCGTTAATCCAGTTGAACGCCTGAAAACGATAATAGGCATACAGGCTTCCAAGAATATAGGGGATCATGCTGGCAACTTTTGTTTGTATTTCTGTGAGCTTTAAAAAGCTTTTCCAAGTCATAGCAGTTTACCATCATTTCATAGCTAAAACTTATTTTATATGATTCAGTCGTTGAAAACCAGTATTTTCCGGTGATCAAACCATCTGACTATGGTAAACTGATAGTCATGCAGGCGGGCTGTATTGACTATATCACCAACCGGCCACGTCGTGAATTATGTGAGAGTCAGGAGCGTTTATAGATGAAGATAGCCTATCGGACCAGGACAGAAGTGTTGATCATCGGCATGGGCGGAGCAGGTATTAAAGCTGCCATCAAAGCGTCTGAAACGGGATCATCGGTCTTGCTTGTCGGCCAGTACGCGTTGGGTCGAACCGGTGCTACTTTTTATCCGGGAACACCTGGATGGGGGATGCAGTCAATCGTCCATGAAGGCGATTCCGAATCAAACTTCTATAACGAGATAATAGAAGCCGGTGCCGGTATGGCTGATCCTGCTCTAGCTCGAATCCTCGCTGAGCAGTGCACGAATGCATTTCATGAACTGGAATCCTATGGCATCAATTTTGAAAAGGACCCGAAAGGGCAGTATAGAAGCGTAATTCCCTGTTTCGGAAAACGTCTGCGGGGTGGCTCAGCCAGAGGCATTGATAAGATTCGTCAGGCACTTTGGCTAAAACTTCAACAATGTCAGGTGACGATCAGGCATGGCATAACGGTTATTCAATTGATCAAGCATGAGGGTGTCATATGTGGTGCACTGGCGCTGGATGAACACGCGGAACTGTTTGTTATCGAAGCGAAAGCAGTTGTTTTGGCAACGGGTGGCGCATGCGATTTGTACACATATGCATTGGCGACACCCGACGTATCAGGTGACGGGCATATACTGGCGCTCGATGTCGGTGCTTCTCTGGTTAATATGGAATTCATTCAGTTTATTCCCGGCATCGTATGGCCGGTGCAGAAGAAGCTTTTTCAGGAAAAAAATCTCGATACCTGCCCGTTATTAACCAATCGTTTTGGCGAGGCTGTTCTTGAGCAATACTTGCCGGATCATGTTTCTGTTTCCGAATGCCTGAACGAGCGGGCAAAACATGGCCCATTTACAACGGCTGATATAAGCTTCTATTTTGATGTAGCCCTGTACGAAGAGATCCGTAAGGGGCATGCACGATCAAGTGGCGGTATTCACCTCGAATACAACCCGTCTGTACGAACCGATGACCGCTGGGTGATCCAGAGCTGGCTGAGCTGGATGGATAGTATGGGTGTTGACCCGGTTTCTGCAGGCTTTGATCTGGTTCCGCATGCACAGTGCTTTAACGGTGGTATTCTGATTGATGAACAAACGCAAACAGGCATTCCCGGATTGTTTGCTGCCGGAGAGGTCGCAGGCGGGCCCCATGGAGCGGACCGTCTCGGTGGTGCGGCTATTGCTGCAACACAGGTTTTTGGGGCAATTGCCGGAACAGAAAGCGCACAATTTGCGCAGAAGCAATCATTTTCGACTGTATCAGACCGACAGGTTCTCCATCGGCTGTCATTTGAGGAAAGTAACGGTCGAACATTTCCCCAGAGACCGTTAACTGAAATAAAAACTGATATTCAAAATACTATGTGGCGTTGCGGTGCCATTGTCAGAAGTCAGGCTCGTTCAGATGAAGGCCTTGCCATGATTGATGAAATCAGAAAAACGTTTCATCCGCTTCAGTATTTTGGCAACATTCGTGAGCGGAAAGAATCATTCAGATTGAATCATATGATTCGATTGGCAGGTATCCTGCTCGACATTATGTCACAGCGATCAGAGTCAAGAGGTCCGCATTATCGGGAAGACGCACCGTTCATGAATCCCGAACAGGCACAACAGATATTGTTTCGAGCGTAGATCATCTTGCTGTCCATAAAGCATCGAATAAGGTACAATAGGTTCATAGCATAAAAGAATAATATCGGGAGGGTTGGATGTGATCAAGACGGCTTTGACGATCAGCATTGGCCAGGAAGATATGCCATATTACACTTATTTCGTCAATCAAACACAGCTTGGTCTTTTGTCGTCGGCAAATCAGTCCATTCATATCCAGACCAGTAATCGCCCGATCCAGTATTTGGCAGCTTTCAGGACCGATGAAGAAGACCGCTCTTCCGGACTGAAAAACCAGAAAAAACAAGTTAACCAATGGCAGTCTTTTATACCGATTTTTTTGCGTTCCAATATTCGAAGTCTGAACGATTTGCTGGTGAAATACCGTATCCAGCCGGACTTGTTGATTTGTTATGATCAGAACAGGCTGCAGGCCTGGCTGCCGGATTCAGTCGGTCTATACTTGTTGCGTGATGGCCAGCTATTGCGGATGAAGCCCGTTGAATTCGCTGATTTATTATTTGAAGAAACTTATCATGCCAATCATCAGTATTATTCGTTCCAAATTGAAGAAACAGATTTCTTCTTTTTACTGCCGCCTCAATTACCAACACTATTTCAGACGGGAGAGATATCAGATCTGCTGCTCGGACTGCGGCAGCTCCCGGCAAAAATGAGTGAACTGATGCGAATAGCCAGACTTCGCGGATTTGAAACGGATACAACCTGGGTTGCTGTTGAAGTTCTGAGAAAAGAAGAAGATCAACATCCACCATTGGAACCGCGTGAACGACAAAAACGAAAAGGAGCCCGCTTTAGCCGAACTGATCGTCATGAAGACAGCTGGATAGAATCTGCGTCTGAATCTTTAGCAGATGCAGACGAGCCAGATGACCGGCCTGCGGGTACATTTGTGGAGCAAATTCTGGCAAATCCGTTGTTAAAAAGAAAAATCATCACAGCTGCATGCATCCTAGCAGGTCTTATTATCGTTCTGCTGATTGCCAAAACTTTTTCTCAGGATCCGTCCGGGACTGATTCAACATCAAGCACCTCAGGCACATCTGCCACTGAATCAACAATCGCACCCGCGGCTTCGCCGACACCGAAACCGACTGTGACATCAGTTCCGACTGAACCGCAAAAGATGCTGGTGGTTTCAGCGCAGCGACTTAATTTGCGAGAAGAACCTACAATTGAAGGAACACTTCTGAGAACATTAAACAATGGTGATCTTCTGGTTCAGCTGGATGAGCCTGATGGCGACTGGGTTCATGTTGAAACAGAGGATGGCGAACAAGGATATGTGTATGTTCATTATGTCACGGAACAACCAGACAGGTGAGTGGTTTCCGTCAAGTGGCAGATAACCTGTTTATATTGTTTATTTCGATCAATGACTGTAAAAATCACCAAAACATCAATTCATCTCCATAATTAGTTTCCAATCAGACTTGTCAAAGTGAATGTCATGAGGTAAAATCATTTGGCAGGCTTCGGAACACGCTATGCGGGTGTAGTTCAATGGCAGAACATCAGCCTTCCAAGCTGATTGCGTGGGTTCGATTCCCATCACCCGCTCCAGTGTCTGTGGCGGCCATATGGCCGCCTTTTCATTGCTAACGGCACGGAGTTCAGTTATAATGATTGGGACATCCTGGGTCTATAGCTCAGTTGGATAGAGCAACAGCCTTCTAAGCTGTGGGTCGGAGGTTCGAGTCCTCCTAGACTCGCCAGAAAACCGTTCAACTGAGAACGGTTTTCTTTCTTCAAATGTCCGGCAGATTGAACAGTAAACGGGGACGCATATGACTAAAAAACCAAATTATGATAATGAAAGCATCTCATCCTTAAAAGGCGCTGACCGCGTTCGGCTTCGTCCTGGTGTCATTTTCGGATCAGATGACCTTGAAGGCTGCCAACATGCTTTCTTTGAAATTCTTTCCAATTCCATTGATGAGGCCAGAGAAGGATATGGCAGGGAAATAGCGGTTACACGCTTTCGCGACGGCTCTATTGAAATTAGAGATGACGGCCGAGGTATACCGCTTGATTACAATCAGAATGAGGATCGGTTCAACTGGGAACTTGTTTATTGTGAGCTTTATGCAGGTGGCAAGTATCGAACCAATGAAGGAGATTTTTATGAGTTCAGCCTTGGCTTGAATGGCCTTGGTGCCTGTGCGACGCAATACGCGTCAGAATATTTTGATGTGACTGTCACACGCGATGGATTTCGCTATTCGCTTCATTTTGAGAAAGGTGAAAACATCGGCGGGCTCCAGAAGGAGCCAATCAGAAGCAGAAAGACGGGGACTGTTCAGAAATGGAAACCGGATCGCGAAGTGTTTACCGACATAGACATTCCGCTTGAATATTTTATTGATACACTTAAACGGCAGGCAATCGTCAATGCCGGTATAACCTTTATTCTTCATGATGAAGAAAGTGGTTCTGATCATCAGTTCCATTATCCTGAAGGCATTCTCGGCTATGTTCGTGAGATAGATCAAGGAAAGGGAATCAGTACACCCATTGAATTTGAAGGGGCAGGTAAAGGAAAAGATCGATCTGACAAGCAGGAATACAAAGTCAAAATAGCGGTTGCGTTCTGTTTCAATAACGAGATCAATCAGATTGAGTTTTATCACAATTCAAGCTGGCTGGAATACGGAGGAACGCCGGATCGCGCTGTTCGCTCGGCCTTTACTTCAGAAATCGACCGACAGATCAAAACACGAGAGCTGTATAAGAATAATGAATCAAAAGTTACCTTTGTTGATATCATGGACAGCCTGATTTTGATTTCAAGCTCATTCTCAACGCATACCAGCTATGAGAATCAGACCAAAAAAGCGATCAACAATAAATTTATTTATGAGTTCCTCTCTGATCTGCTTCGTACGCATCTGGAAGTCTGGTTCATTGAGAATAGGGCAGAGGGAGATCGTGTTCTCAATCAGATTCTTGTAAACAAGAGAAGCCGTGAGTCTGCCGAGAAACAACGTCTGAACATTCGCAAAAAACTGATGGGGTCGGTCGATATGATCAACCGCGTCAAGAAATTTGTCGACTGCCGCACGCGCGATGTCAATCGACGGGAACTCTATATTGTTGAAGGTGATTCAGCCCTCGGATCCTGTAAGATGGGTCGTGATGCTGAATTTCAAGCGATCATACCTGTTCGCGGAAAGATTCTCAACTGTCTCAAAGCTGAATACAACAGCATTTTTAAGAACGATATTATTGTCGATCTCATAAAAGTGCTGGGCTGTGGTGTTGAAATACAGTCACGACATAACCGTGATTTTTCGGCGTTTGACCTCGACAGCCTCCGCTGGCATAAAATCATCATCTGTACCGATGCTGACGTTGATGGATATCAGATCAGAACACTGATCCTCGCCATGTTGTATCGACTGACGCCGACACTGATTGAAAAGGGGAAAGTATACATTGCTGAATCGCCCTTGTTTGAAATAACACAAAAAGCACAGAGAAAAGAAAAAACATGGTTTGCTTATTCTGAGAAAGAGAAGAGCGAAATTATAGCAAAAATCGGATCGGATTCATATTCACTTCAACGATCAAAAGGATTGGGTGAAAACGAACCTGAAATGATGTGGCAGACGACCATGAATCCGGAAACACGCCGTTTGATTCAGGTCATTCCGGATGATGCGAAAATAACGTTTGAGATTTTTGACAAGATGCTTGGCGATAATCTGGAAGGGCGTAAACAGTACATCCAGGAGAACGGCCATCGTTTTTTAGAGATGCTGGATATTGGCTGAGCGTTCAACAGTCAACTGAATGGAGCAGGAAATGGCAGAACAGATTGATCATTATTTAGTACAACAGCCGATTACCGAAACGATTGAGCAGAATTATATGCCATATGCGATGAGTGTCATCGTATCACGTGCGATACCTGAAATCGATGGGTTTAAACCCTCCCATCGAAAATTACTGTTCATGATGTATCGAATGGGTCTTTTGAATGGTCCGCGAACCAAGTCGGCCAACGTCGTTGGACAAACGATGAAGCTTAACCCGCACGGCGATCAGGCGATCTATGAAACATTGGTTCGTTTAAGCCGGGGAAACGGAGCGCTGCTGCACCCATATGTTGATTCAAAAGGCAATTTCGGTCGTCAATACTCCCGCGACATGCACTATGCTGCAGCGCGATATACCGAGGTGCGTCTTGATCGAATCTGCTCGGAGCTGTTTCGAGGGCTTGATAAGAACAGTGTTGACTTTGTTGATAATTACGATAATACGCTGAAAGAACCGGTCCTGCTGCCAACAACATTTCCCTCGATTCTGGTCAACAACAACCAGGGAATCGCTGTTGGTATGGCGAGTAATATTTGTTCATTTAATCTCAGTGAAGTCTGCCAGGCCGCAATCGCCTATATTCAGGATCCTGCTGCAGATCTGATGGATGCGATGCCTGCCCCGGATTTTTCAACAGGTGCTGAACTGATTTATAACGCGGAAGAGATGGATCGCATTTATCGGACCGGCCGCGGAAGTGTGACACTGAGAGCTGTTTATCGGATCGACAAGAAAAACAGCGTGATAGAAATTTTGGAGATTCCGTACACGACGACGGCTGAAGCGATCATCGATGAGGTCACCGGACTCGTGAAGCAAGGGAAAATCAAAGAAATTACTGATATTCGCGACGAGACAGACCTGAATGGTTTGAAAATTGCGTTTGAGTTTCGCCGAACAGCTGATCCGGAAGCGCTCATGCAGAAACTGTTTCGCTTTACGTCACTGCAATCTAATTTTGCCTGCAATTTCAATGTTCTGATCAACGGAACACCACGTGTGCTCGGTGTGCGCGGCCTGCTGGGTGAGTGGTTGTCCTGGCGGCGTTCCTGCGTTCGCCGGGAAATCGCGTATGACATTGAACAGAAACAGCAAAAGCTTCATCTGTTACGTGGTTTAGAGCAAATTTTGTTGGACATCGATCGTGCCATCCGGATTATCAGGCAGTCCGACCGTGAGTCAGATGTGGTGCCCAACCTCATGCAAGGTTTCCAGATAGATGAAATTCAGGCTGAGCATGTCGCTGATATTCGTTTGAAATACTTGAATCGTCAATACATATTGCAGCGCACAGCTGATATCCAGTCTCTGATTGAAGAAATCGCAGATCTTCAAAATATGCTGGAAAACAGGGAACGCGTCGATAATTTCATCTGCGACATTCTCAGGCAGGTGGCGCAGCGATATGGCGCAGAACGCAAAACCAGATTAATTCACGAGCAGGAAGTCGCTGTATTTGATGATGAAGAATTGATCGAAGACTTTCGGCTGCGCTTGTTCCTGACCGAACATGGCTATCTGAAAAAATTGGCTCTTACATCCTTGCGAAGTGCCGGTGAACTTAAAACGAAAGAGGAGGACCAGATTGTACAGGATATAGAAGGCAAAAATAAAATGGATGTCCTTTTCTTTTCGAACCAGGGCAACTGCTATAAGATGAAATGCTTTGATATCGAGGATCACAAACCATCGGATTTAGGAGCGTATACACCTAATTTACTTAATCTTGAAGAAGATGAGCGGATATTGTTCATCCATGTGACAGAAGACTACAGCGGACAGATATTGATTGGTTATGAAAACGGTAAGTTTTCGAAAATGATGATGAATGTCTATGAAACAAAAACCAACAGGCGCAAGTTAGTCAACGCTTTCAGCGTGAGTTCGCCGGCTGTCGGTCTGTTTTTTCTCGATGGTGAAGATGATTTTACCGCTGTCAGTAATATCAACAAAGGTCTGGTTTTCAGCAGTCAACAGGTGCCGCTCAAGACAACACGATCGAATCAGGGTGTACAGGTTATGCTCTCCAAAAAGGGTAGTGTTCTCGTCAGCGTCAAACGACTGTCTGAAAGCAATATTGAAGAAGACCAGTACTATCGGTGTAAAAAGCTCCCTGCTGCAGGCAAATATCTTAAAGAAAGTACACTCGTTAATCGTCAGCTCGATTTAAATGGTCTGTAAATATGGTCAAAGAGTATCTTTACATTCAGGAAGAGTCAAATGAGAATCCGCTGTTCAGAAAAATTCTGATCGCACTCTTGCTGGTTGCTTTGATCGCAGGTATTGTCGCCGGCACTCTGATCAGCCTGAGATCAGTCAATATGGAACAGAAACAGGCTGATTTTGAAGCAGCTCTGACACAGAGGGATTACGATACCGCAATCACGATCTATCGGCAAATAAAAGAAAAAGCAACAGATACGCGGCAGTCCGACCGAGAGCGGGAGCGTTATATTCAGGCTTTGAACGCAATCAACGGACTGGCGGACGAGCGCATAGCAGATATCGAGGTGAAAATACAATCCGGTTTCGAACTTGAACAGAATGAGATCGCTTTGATAGACGGATTATCTGAACTGGCCGCATCAAGAATGATAACTCAGATCAGGGACATCTCCCGTCAATATCTAGTGGGCGAAACGGATCGAAAACGTGTCGATCACGCTTTCGAGCAGCTGGGATCGATTGATGCAATTGCACAAGGTGTTGCGCAAATTCCACAAGAGCTGGATGAAATGGGACAGATCCGGTCTCAGGTAGCACAGGCGGTCCGATCCATAGAACAACAGGATTTCTGGACAGGATATGCAGCGATAAACGATCTTCTTAACACGGATGGACCGGGTCCTTTTGCCCGTGAACAATTAACTGTTTTGCTGGAAGACTGTCAATCAGTTATGTACGCTCCTCTGATTGATGAAGCAACACAGCTGATGGAAGGCGGCCGTTATCTTTCGGCTGATGCTGCGTTTAGAAAAATTCAAACTGTATTTCCGGATGACACAGATATCCAGCAGGCAATAGAGGCGTGTGCACCGTACATTCCTGATCAACTCGTTCCGTATGAGGGAGCGGTTGAGTTTATATCAGTCAAACCGCTGATCAACCAGCCGGAACGAGCATTTGACAATGATTCATACGCAGCTGCAGCTTTTGATTCAATGATGACAGTCACCGAGTTTTCCAGAATGATCGAAGCACTCTACGAGAACGACTATATTCTGGTGGATGCTGAGCGACTATACAATGAAAAAGCTGATAGGCAAGAAATAACGCTGCCGCCGGGTAAGAAGCCGTTGGTTCTTGTCCTTGAGGGGCTTAACTATTATGTGACGCGACGTGAAACCGGTAATGCCTGGAATCTGATTTTTGATGAAGGCGGAGAGGTTGCTGCGGAATACTACGATCAGTCTGGCAATCATGTGGTATCACGCACAGATGAGGCGATCGGTATTCTTGACGTATTTGTCGAAAAACACCCCGATTTTTCATTGGATGGGGCTAAAGGAACGATCTCGTTAACTGGTTATGAGTGCGTCTTTGGCTATGTGACTGATGCAGATCAGCTCGATGACCGCAACGCTGCTCTGGAAGCACACGACTATGCAAAACTAAGCCTGTCTGAGTCAGATCTTGCAACAAATCGTTCATCTGCTGCCCAGATAATCGAACGGCTTAAGATGACCGGCTGGCAGTTTGCATCATCGACGTATGGTTTTATTCAGGCGAGAGATCATGATCTGGCACGGATTCAGAATGATACAGAAAAGTGGTTGAGTCAGGTTGGAACTCTGACTGGACCTGTCAGTATCCTGCATTACCCGAATGGTGCGTTTATCAATGGCTCTGACGAACGTGCCGCCTATCTCAAGGAGCAGGGATTTAAATTGTTTGGCGGTATTGGCGCTTTCCCGTATCTATATGCCGGAGAAAGCTATATCTATGTTGATAAGGTTCCTGTTAATGGTCACACACTGAAAAACAGCAGCCAGTACCAGCTGGAACGCTTTTTTGATGCATCCGCTATTTATGATTCGGACGCTCGGAATGGTTGAACGACTGTTCAGCAAATGAAGATTATTCGTGATCAGCGTTGAAAAAATTCCTTATAGAGTTCTTTGACCGCATAATTGCAATATTCTTCCCGCACACCGAACATAACGCTGATTTCTGAAGAACCCTGATTGATTATTTCGAGGTTTACACCTGCTTTACTAAGCGCATTGGCAGCTCGTGCGGTTACGCCGACTGTTCGTGCCATTGCTTCGCCGACTATAATCACGATTGACAGATTGCGATTGACAGATAACTTTTCGATGGACAGCTCACGACTCAAGCGATCAATAATGAGCCGTTCTTTGTCCGGCGTAAAATAGCTTTTACGCATGATGATGGACAGTGAGTCAATACCGGACGGCATGTGTTCAAACGGAATTTGTTCGTCTGCAAGGATTTGCAGGACTCTCAAAGCAAATCCGATTTCACGGTTCATCAGATATTTACTCATATTCAAGGAGCAAAAACCTTTAGCTCCTGCGATACCGGTGACAACGCCTTCAAAATTAACTCTGTTACGGACAATCATAGTGCCTGGTGCGGTCGGATTGTTGGTATTGCGGATATTGACCGGTATACCTTTCCGATAGGTTGGTGCCAGAGCCTCTTCATGCAGTACGGTAAAACCGGCGTAAGTCAGCTCGCGCATTTCATCATAGGTGATTTCACGGATTGGATTCGGGTGGCTGACCAGAGACGGATTAACCGAATAAACAGAATCAACGTCCGTCCAGTTCTCGTATACCTGCGCATCAGTGGCTGCAGCTATGATTGACCCTGTTATGTCTGAACCGCCGCGTGAAAAAGTAACAATCTGTCCATCTGGCGTATAACCAAAGAATCCCGGAAAAACTGAAATGCCCTGAACATTTCTCAGCTGATACAACGCTGCGTATGAATCAGGAAGCACTTGAGCGTTGCCATATTCTTCAGTCAGCAGTAGACCGGCATCCTTTGGGTTGATATACTCCGCAGTACGTCCGATAGACTGAAGATAAGAGGCAACCAGACGGGCACAGTTATCTTCACCAGCAGCTTTTATAATATCCATGAATCGCATAGATGACGAGCAGTCCTTGCACATCCGACTCTGGATATCGGCCTCGATTTCATCCATCACAGCCTGATCAACACCCAGCTCCTCGGCAATGACCGAAAACCGGTTGATGACGGCCTGCCGCTCATCTTCAGCGCTATAACCACTGATGATCGCATTGGCCAGTGCAATTAAAAGGTCAGTAACCTTTGTGTCTTCGCGTGTTCGTTTCCCGGGGGCTGAAACAATCATGACGCGGCGTGTCGGATCGCTAAGCATGATGTCACAGGCTTTCTTGATCTGTTCAGCGTTGGCTAGCGAAGATCCGCCGAATTTGCATACTTTATACATGTTGAAATCCCCCTAAACAATCCAATTATAGACAAGCATGACAGTCATTTCAACCATCATGCGATATTTTTAAAAGCCGGTCAAACCATTTTGTATAATTGGCGATGCTAAAAGGCGACAGATGTTCACATGCTGCTGTGCACCAGGAGAATTCATTCGGTTGCCAGATCAAGGGATGAACACTATACTAGATAAATGGCAAACAGAAACCGATTGAGATACAGAAAAGAGAAGAGCAGCATGATGCAAAATCTGGAAAGATATCTAAAACCGGATCTCTATTGTGAGAGCCTGGATGATCTTGATTTGAAGAAGCTTTATCACGATGGTTATCGGCTGCTTCTGATCGATGTTGATAATACCCTTGCCAGCCATGGTTCTTTTGAAGCTGATGACTACGCACAGCGAGCCATCAAACGCGCGCGCGACATCGGGTTTGACTGCCGGATCGTTTCCAATGCAGGGCATCGAAGAATAAAATCCTATGCTGAATCACTTAGAATGCCTTATACAGCACTGGCCAATAAACCGTCCGTCCGCGCAATTCTTGATGCGTGTGCTGATTCCGGTATTCAACCGAAGCAATCCGTGATGGTCGGTGATCAGATTCTGACAGACGTCATGAGCGCCCATCGCGCCGGAGCACTGGCTGTTCTCGTTCGCCCCCGTGCCAGACAGGAGGCTGTCAATGTCCGCTTCAAGCGACTGATTGAACGTTGGCTGTTCAGACACTTCAAACTCGGCGGAACGACAGACTCGCCGGAATACCAGAATCAGAATGAGGACTGATCCAGTTGACCTTTACGCTTCTGCAGAGAATATGATACAATTCTGACATCAGGCCAGATGGCTCTCTTTTTGATGTTTAAAGGTCTGTGAATTGAAACTATGGAGGATCAAAACTCATGATAAGTGCAGGGGAGTTTCGCAACGGCGTCAGCTTCGAAATGGATGGACAAGTTTTTCAGGTCGTTGAATTTCAACACGTTAAGCCTGGCAAAGGATCCGCATTTGTGCGAACAAAATACCGCAATGTCAAAACAGGCAGCGTCGTTGAACGCACATTTAACCC
>JAAYBY010000229.1 GCA_012729935.1 Clostridiaceae bacterium
CAGGCGCATTAAAACTCTTGAATTCAATGAAAACGAAAATTAATCGTCAGATCCCCCGGAAAATCGCGGAAAGTGATGCAGCTGATTTGTTGGTGCAAATCGACCTGATTATCAGCAGGCTAATAATTTAAATACAAAATCAGCTCACATGTTATTGAACAGGAAACCGGGCTCGTTAAGGGTCCGGTTTCTTATTTTAATTTCGACAAACAAGCACAAACAGCCAAACACCAACAGCAAAACCGCTTCCGTTAAGTATGATGTCTGTTACATCAAATATACCTAGCCGAAAGATCAGTTGAATGAGTTCCAGTATTACCGACACAATAAAACCAGCAAGAAAAAGAATCCTCGGTATATTCTTTTGAAAGACATACCCCAGGAATAAACCGACTGGAACGAAGAACAAGAAATTGGATATCGGATAGAACGGTATCGTCTTCAAGTCATTTATCAGTGTGAATGGATTAAGATTGACACCCGTTCGGCCAGGTACTTTAACCATGACTACGTATAGTAGCAGCAAACAATAAAGCAGTCCGGTAATCCAAATCACTGGCCTAATCAGAGATTTCCTGTATATACCCCAGAAAATCTGGAACAAGATTAAGGTTAATAGAATTCGCAGCGATATGCTGAGAAAAGCATCGTCAAACTGAAATAAAAGCAATCTGTCGAGAATGACTTGAAACAGAAAGATTGACAGTATAAATGAGATTACTAAGAAAACTGCGACGATAATCAGATGGATTACTTTTGTTACTCTACTTGAAGTCATTGCTACCTCTCATGTCCACGGAGAGAATTGCTATTCGAGATGTTAAAGATTTTTATTATGTGACGTTATACCCCTCGGTTAAAACAATTACCACAGTAGGCATCAATACTCTATTTTCATGATTCATTTTGGCATTACCTATATTTATATTACATCACATGATAACCATATGCATACATCAATTAAGTGTAAATGATCTTTAAGAAACATTATGGTCTTTTAAAAAAATTCCGGCTTGGAAAAATACTCCAAATAACTTCGATGAAATGCCCCAAAAGACTTTGTCACATTCTACCAAAAATCTGTTTACTTATCTTGTATCTGCACGACGCGTTGGATACAATTTCACGATTTGCCTTGGGTGTGTGCACTTTTGCACGATTTCATCGAACGGATAATATAGCAGGAATTGTCGATAAATAAAATGCGGAAAATTATATAAATAATAACTGGAATTTTCTATAAATAAGAGCTATAATATTCTTACACACTAAGTATCAGCGTTTTGACAAATGAGAGGAGAGTCAAGTGTCACAAACAACCTATCGCCCAAGGGTTATCGATGCAATTCTTAGAGATGCTTTGGAAGCGAGTGGTGCAGTCTGGGTGCAGGGTCCGAAATGGTGCGGTAAAACCTGGACGGCACGCCAAGTAGCTCAAAGCATTTTGATGATGCAGGACCCGGATGAGTCAGCTAATTATCTTCAGCAGGCCATGGTTAAGCCTTCGCTGCTCCTTGACGGTGATACCCCCAGATTGATCGACGAGTGGCAAGTTGCACCGATGCTTTGGGATGCTATACGATTTGCAGTGGATCAACGAGGTGATATGGGTCAATTCATTTTGACTGGATCAACGATGCCTTTACGCAATGAAATTATGCATAGCGGAACGGGTCGAATTTCCAGATTAAAAATGCGTACAATGAGTTTGTTTGAGTCTGCGGAATCGACAGGTCAAGTATCACTTGAAGGACTTTTCAATCAAGATGTACCGGAGGGCATGGCTTTATTGTCTATTGAACAGCTGGCATTTGCTGCTGCCCGAGGTGGCTGGCCGGCCAGCATCGGTCTATCGGACAAAGCGGCCTTGGCTCAAGCTGGAAAATATTTGACTTCAATCGTTGAAAACGATGTTTTTGAACTGAGCGATGTTCAAAGAAATCCACGTAGAATTATGCTGCTCATGCGCTCGCTGGCAAGAAATATTTCTACGATGGCCTCTATAGAAACACTTCGGAAGGACGTTTCAGG
>JAAYBY010000024.1 GCA_012729935.1 Clostridiaceae bacterium
AATACCAGTTGGCGCGGCAACCATCAGTGGTTGACCTGTCCGAGTCGACTGAATAACAGCCTGCATAAACGATTTCTGACCCTCTCGCAGCTGTGAAAACGGGAAGGATAAGTCGATACCTGATTGATGCCGAAGGCTTTCACCACGCAGGATGTCTGTGGCAAACAGCAGATATTGGCGGCATGTTTGAATAAAGAAATCTGATAAGAGAGAACGACTACACGTCATGATGTGCTTAACATGGGTTTGCGAGTTGTCTGACACATAAATCAGGCTTAGATCCAGCTGATCAAGATCAGATCGCTCCGTTAAGTATAAATGGGCGTAAAGTTTTACCTGAGCCCAATGAAGCGGCTCGCCCTCGGGTGGGAGTTTGGACGGTGATCCGGAAAAAGATTTAAACTCGAACAAGCAAACAGACTGAGGCAGAATTGCGACAGCATCACATCGACCACCGATCTGCAAAGTAAAACCATCCAATTGAATTTGGCCGCTTAACGTCACTTCCGGCTTGATTTGATCCGGCGAAAACGCCTCAGCAAGCGCTTTAAAACACAGTCGATGGAGTCGTATACCATCTTGAGACGAAAGACCGCCATAAACAGGCTTGCCGAGGCCGCCCCTGCGATGGACGGATTCGGCAAGCGCTCTTACAGATAAGTGGACAACGGGTTGTGTTTCGATTGAATCCATGTCGCGCTAGGAGAATAATTCATTGATGGCCTGAATGGTTTGATCGGTCAACTGATCACCTGCTTCAGGACCAACCGTAGTCGACGCAGGTTTGGAGCTATACGATCCGCCTGCAATTGCTGCGTGTGTCGGCAGATAGCCGCCGGGCCCGCCCGAATTGCTGGACAGCTGAACGATGAATGCTTGTCTCGCCCGACATCGTGCGCGAATGCGAAGACCATACTCGGTAAACAGCTCAAAGGGATTCGAGGCAAAAACAACAGATCCCAGTCGAAGGATGTGGCAGGTAACGGTATAGACAGGATTATTCTGTTGACGCTCCCATCGTGCGATGACACCGCCTGGTAAAAACAGGCGAGTGATATCTGCTTCTTTCATCCGGTGTTCTCTGGAAAATTCCTGACTGATGGATTCAATCTCACGCAGCGCATCCTGATAATCCTGTTCAGTGACCTGACGGATATTCAGATCGATCTGAAGCTGGCGATAACGGAAGACGGGTCTTGTTTCTACGGTGTTCTGTGCGATTGTATAACCTCGGCGAACGGCATCGGCAATTCTAAGACCGATGGCATCGCAGGCAGCGAACATATCAAAATTCCGATGCGCTTCCTGCTGCTGGGCGTTCCAGATCTTAAACGGTTCAACATTCGTCTTGGACAAGTGGATCAGATCAAGCGGGTTTTGATCGCCAGCAGCACCACACATGGGAAGAACATAGACATTACCTAAGGCATCCCGAATATGCGAACGAGCATATCCCCAGTAATCGGCTGAAATAAAGCGATGCAGTTCACAGACTTGTGATGGGCACGGAACATCCACGACTACGCCCGTCAGGTTATTTTGTTCATCCCAGGTATAAAGCAAATCAACGGTGTGGTCTGAGTAGCCTTCAAGACCTATAAACTGATCTTCACTGCAATTACCATACATTCTGGCTTCCGTCGATCCGTCCGGAAGACGAAAGACAGGGCGGCGGTTGAATGCGACGACGGCATAATCCTGAGCGGCGGATATTCCGCCAGGCGCCCGCTGCATCCACGCATCAGTAATCAACGCTGATACGCGATCAACAAATAATTCAATCAGTTCTTCGCCATCAATCAGGTTCTCCGGGATATCAAGCGTCTCCAGCAGTTCCGGGTCACCGATTAAATCTCCCCAGGAAAGTCCTGTCGACGTCGTGTGTGGTTTTCTGGCACCAAATGAGGTGGAATTATGCGTATGCGTTGCATTGAAATTTATTTGACTCAAATTCAGTTCGGGGATATCAAGTGATTCTTGAATTCTTTGTACCAGAACATGGCTCACGGAAGGCATATCAAGAGAAACAAAAGTCATTTGTTCATCTCCGTTTTCCAAAACAAGACAGGTTGCAGTGAGCGGATCATGAATATACGTGGAAATTCGAGAATACAGCTGGCCGGTTACATAAAACGGCCGTTCAGGTGTGATATCGGTCTGCGCCCATCCGATATTGATTCGATTTGGCATTTTGGAGCACCTCTCATTCGTTGATTGTCAGAAACTATTTCAGATTCGTTCTGGGAAAACCAATACGTTAACAGCATATCATTCTGACTCGAAAGTGCAATATTGTTTAGTCACGAAAGCGGTTTCGGCGAAATGGTCGATTTTCAGAACAAAAAAAACGACTATCGGCTGATAGTCGTTCTGGTGCGGGAAACAGGACTTGAACCTGCATGATCGTTCAATCACTAATACCTGAAACTAGCGCGTCTGCCAATTCCGCCATTCCCGCGAGTCGAAGATTATCTTACAACAGAGCTGGCAAAAATGCAAGGGATAAATTATAATCTCAGTGAACCTAACAGGGTTCTGAGGAGGCAAGTGTGAATCCGAAGATAAAGAAATTTCAATCCTTTGTTGCAAATAAACGGATTGCCGTTCTGGGTGTTGGCATCAGTAATCGCCCGCTGATACGCTATCTGTCGCGGTTTGCCCCGGATATAACAGCATTCGATCAGCTAGGTGAAAAAGATCCGGTCTTAAGTAGAACACGTCAGAGTTTTGAATCAGAAGGCATTAATATCAACTGGTCAACCGGTACTGACTACCTGAGCGGACTAAAAGGGTTTGATCTCATTTTCAGAACGCCTAAACTGCGCTGGGATCTGCCGGAACTGCGTGCCGAGAGAGAAAGAGGCGCCATTATCACTTCTGAGATGGAAGTGTTCATGGAACTGTGCCCGGCCCATCAATACGGAATCACAGGCAGCGACGGGAAAACGACGACGACAACTTTAGTCGCAAATATGTTGCAGGAAGCAGGTCATACCGTTCATGTCGGTGGAAATATAGGGTTGCCCCTGCTTGATCAGATCGAAAAAATTCGAGCAACTGATAAAGTCGTTCTCGAGCTTTCCAGCTTTCAGCTGATGAGCATGAGGAAGAGTCCGGATACGGCGATCATCACGAATATTTCTCCGAATCATCTCGATGTGCATAAGGATTATCAGGAATATATTGATGCTAAACGCAACATCATGATGTATCAGCCATTTTATGGCAGGCTTGTCTTGAACGCAGCAAATTACCAGACACGATCACTGGCACCGGAAGCCCGCGGCGAAGTTATCTTTTTCAGTCGAAAACCAGCCGACGTAACGACTGGATTTTACATCGATCAGGGATGGATGGTCTATCGTGAGAATGATATTAAGACACAGATTGTTCCGGTGTCTGATATCCGTATTCCCGGTCGTCATAATGTCGAAAACTATCTGGCAGCAGCAGCGGCTGTCTGGCCAGATGTGAAGCCGGAGCATATCGCATCAGTTGCCCGGACCTTCCATGGTGTCGCTCATCGTCTGGAAATGATTCGTGAGCTGGATGGTGTTCGTTATTACAACAGTTCGATCGATACAAGCCCGACACGGACAAAAGCTGCTTTGGCAGCCTTGGCTGAACGAAATGAAAAAGCAGTTCTTATTCTGGGCGGCCAGGATAAAAAGAGTGACTATGTCGGTTTGGGAGAAGCCATTCTGTCTGTATCGCGAAAAATCATTTTTTGTGGAGACAACAGCGATTTAATTGACGAAGCACTGCAGCGGGAGGCGGCCTACGCAGGCGTCGATTACCATTCGCTGCAGATCGTCAGATGCACCTCATATGAGGAGGCTGTTCAAACAGCTCGGGCACTTTCAGAGCCGGGAGAAATCGTTGTACTGTCGCCTGCCGGCACCAGTTATGATCAGTTCAGGCATTTTGAAGAACGCGGTGATCTATTTCGCAAACTTGTAAAAGAGTTGACCTGATTATCGCGCTGGATCAGGCAGACGTCTGATCATCAGTCCTGAACCCAATCAATGAATGCTTCATAGCCGGCTTCTGCCATGTCCTCCAGTGCGATGAACCGCAGCGCAGCTGAATTGATGCAGTACCTTAATCCACCCTGATCTTTGGGACCGTCCTCAAAAACGTGCCCCAGATGTGAGTCACCCGCACGGCTGCGAACTTCAACGCGGTCCATGCCAATACTCTGATCTGTAATTTCGCGAATCACATAGCTGGCAATCGGTCGGGTAAAGCTTGGCCAGCCAGTTCCCGAATGAAATTTATCCCGGGAGGAAAACAGCGGTTCTCCGGTCACGATATCGACGTAAATACCTGCTTCATACCAGTCGGCGTACTGATTGCTGAAAGGCGGCTCGGTTGCATTTTCCTGGGTGACCGCATATTGCTCTTCCGTCAGTATTTCTGATAAGACAGCCGGATCCGGTTTCGGATACTGACTGACGCGTATGACAGGTTCATTTGCCCTGGATAAATCGATGTGACAATAACCATACGGGTTTTTTTCCAGATAATCCTGATGATACGCTTCCGCACTGTAGAAGTGTCTCAGCGGCTCAACTTCAACAATGATCGGATTTTCAAACCTTTTCTGTTCGTCCTTGATTCGATGCTCGATGACAGGGAGATCTGTTGGATTCGTGTAATAGATCCCGGTCCGATACTGTGTGCCTGTGTCATTGCCTTGACGATTCAGGGACGTTGGATCGATAATTTTGAAATAATAAATAAGAAGTTCCTCAAGTGTCAATGCTCGTGTATCGTAACGAACCATCACGGTTTCAGCATGCCCTGTTCCTTTGTAGAGAACATCCTCGTATGTTGGATTCTCAGTTTGACCGTTGGCATATCCGGATTGAGCGTCGATGACACCATCAATCCGGCTCATATAAGCCTCGACACCCCAGAAACAACCACCGGCCAGATAAATGATCTGTTCATACTCTGACTGATTAGACGTGCTTTGTGTTTCAATGGTCATCCGATCCGTTACTCGACTTGATTCCGCGCTGTTAGGAAGGCAGCCAGATAAAAAGAGCACGGCTGCGATTATCCACACACTGCTGGTCAAAAGCATTTTCAACTTTGCCATACCTATCATCTCCCATATAAGTAAAGGGTCGTAATCCGCTCTTAAGTATCTCATGTGATACATTGTTTTTCTGTGTGGTAGGATACGAAACAGCAGTTTGCCTCGCATCGGTAGAAACAGCCTGGTAGAAACGATATAATAAATTCAGAATTGATATATGGAAAGGAGTCTGTTATGGATGTATTTCAAACAATAGCGACAAGGCGAAGTATTCGCAGCTACCGGGATCTGCCAGTTGAACCGGAGAAGATTGAACAGATTCTTGAAGCGGCCCGATGGTCACCATCTGCCAATAATCGGCAGGATTGGAAGTTTATTGTTATACAGAACAAGACAACAATCGAACAGATGATCGATGTTTGCCGGGGACAGACATTTATTGCCCAGGCACCCGTGTTGCTGGTTGCCTGTAGTCTTCGACCTGATTCGCTGATGACCTGTGGCCATCCAAGAGGGACGGTTGATTTATCAATCGCTATGACATCCATGCTGCTTCAGGCCTGGTCGTTAGGTCTTGGCACATGCTGGCTAGGTGCATTTTCCCAGGAAGGTGTTAAAAAACTATTGAAAATACCGGAAGCTGTTTCGGTTGTTGCGATAACGCCACTGGGTTATCCGAAGGTCATCCCGGGGCCACCGGCCAGGAAACCGCTGGATACGATCGTCTGTCATGAAACCTATTCGGAACAGACAGACCCGCAATAAAATCAGTTTGCTTGACCCATGAACAAGCGATCCGAATTATTTGAAAGGTTTTTTGATGTGTGATTATGGATATAACACGATCGTTGTTTTCTGTTTTTTGAGAAAAGGTGACGATGTCCTCCTCATTCGTAGACGTCAAGAGCCGAACAACAATCAAGAGACCATTGTTGGTGGTAGAAAAGAAAAAGGCGAAAGTGTTTCAGCTGCCTGTAAAAGAGAAGTGTTGGAAGAAACCGGCCTGCGGCTTACAACGGTACATCTTCGAGGCGTATTATCAATCTGCCGACAAGGTTCTGAAACAGAAACGCTGGCATTCTACTTTGAATCAGATCAATTTGAAGGCACGTTGACAGAATCCAGCGAAGGAACGCTAAGATGGTGCCCGATCGATGAGTCGTTTAAATCACAAGACATCAGCGCGTTCTATTCTTGTTTGGCTCCGCTTGTTTTTGAAAGTGAAGATCTGTTTACGGGGATGATCAAACTTGATTATAATGGTGCCATTTGCGATGTTGAGATTGATTAGCCGTGATTGTTTTCTGTTGTTTATTGGCATCCGGCGCTGCAGGTCATAAATGACATAATATGTGAAATGAGTGCGCTTGATGCGCGTTAGACATATCAAAAAAAACGCATCCATAGGATGCGTTTTCTGGTGGGGGAAGGTGGATTCGAACCACCGAAGTCGTCGACAACAGATTTACAGTCTGCCCCCTTTGGCCACTCGGGAATTCCCCCATATGAATGTGTGGTGGGCCTTCAGGGACTTGAACCCCGGACCGACCGGTTATGAGCCGGCTGCTCTAACCAACTGAGCTAAAGGCCCAATGTTGCCTGCGATAAAGCGCGCGAGGCGACAAAGGGAATTATAGTCAATGTGATTGCGTCTTGTCAAGGGTAACTTTTACCAATGAGAAAGACTGATCTTGCTTATTTCCCGAGCAATTGACCGGACCACAATTCCGTATTAGAAATCAATATCAGGCAGTGACGGCACGTTCAATCGTCCAGATCAAGAAGCCGATCACCAGGGCAGCAGCAAATGCGATCAGATGGAGAACGCGTTGTGTTCGCTTAATCTGGCGTTGCCCGACAAACTGGGAATCACCGATCAAAGCGATAGAGCAGGCAACCAGAGCAGCAAACGGCATTGCACTTCCTGTCCCTGACAAGCTGAAATACAAGGTTGTAAAAGCTAAGGATCCGCCGGTTCCCGGTATCAAGCCGACCAGGGCTCCGATGATGATCGTCAGAGATGGATTCAGGGCGAAAAAGGAAAGCAGTGAATCCGTTCCGATCGAGGCAATCAGAACCTGAACAAGAAAAGAGACCAGGAAAATATACAAAATGATCTGGGCACAGCCTTCCGCCAGATCACCGACAGCGTCACCCGTGTCTTCAAACTCATGCTCGAAAATTTTTCCAAACTCTCGTGTGGTCGTGCGAACGACCAGATGGTAAATCAAGACAAAGAACAGCGCAACCATGGCAATCCATGAGGTGAAAGGAATGCTTAATGGCTGCAGGCGGCTGGCAGCTACCACATCGAAACGCTCTAAAAGATGGAGCGTCTGGTGCAGGATAAAAGCACCTGCGAAAAAAATCCAGAATGCTTTCCCGAGTTTATGATATCTGAAGTGGTGCAGCTGGTGGCGAAAGCGATCTGGTAACGCGTGAAAATTTTCATCAGCTTGAACAGCATCCGGATTCTCGCCGTCGGCCAGATCTGATGTCAGCCACTGGTGGCTTTTTTGTTGAAAAAATTTAAATCGATTGAACAGAGTTCCCAGGCCCAGTGCAGTGATCAGTTTAATACCTGCGATCATGAGCCATGACAATGGGTTAAAGGACAGGATCAAGTAGGTCGCTTCTTCTCCGATGCCGATGATGCCGCCAAGCAAGGAACCGGAACGGATGCTTTTTCTGCGGTAAATATTGTACTGGAAGAGAAGGGTCCCATCGATTGGAATCAAGGCCAGTACTGCCATCAGAATCGGTTGATCCAGTTTTTTCTGCTCAATTTGAAGTCTGAGCTGGTCGCCTTTTTTATAATCAAGCACGCCGAAAAGGAGCATGAGGACAGCCATAATTGAGCCGACTTCGAATATGGCGACAGAAGCACTGGAGAATGCGATTTGAAAAATCTGGTCTATCATCTTTATCAATCCAACCGGGGCTTTTGACAGGCACAGTGATGTGCGCGCTGCCAGGAAGACAATAATGGCCAGCCGGTCTTTCCAGCTGGCAATCAATTGGTGGGGATGAAGGGACTTGAACCCTTACGACCCTACGATCGACAGATTTTGAGTCTGTTGCGTCTGCCATTCCGCCACATCCCCGAATAGCTTGGCGGGTTACCGGATTATCTTAACAAGGTTATTGCATTCTGTCAATTCATCCGTTATGCTTATTAAAATCCTGACTTTTGCAGTTAGCGTGATAAAAAAGAGCTGAAGACCACTGTGTATCAATGGTCTTCAGCTTTATTGCGAAGTGTAGAGGTTGTAGTATAGTAGGGCCTATTTTTTCATTGAGGCAATCAATTTTCGAATGTCGCCGCGCTTGCGGAATCGTTTGTCCAGATTAATACCAAAAACCTTATCGATCTGTTGGATCACGTCATCGGTGTAATGGAAGCTGTAGATATTCTCACTGACATGACTGCAGGTGTAGCGGCGCAGTGACTCCAGCAGTTCAACAGCAGAAAAGCTTCGGCCGGTCTGAGCGTTGTTCATGCGCAGCTCAAGGATCCGTGAGAGCAGCAGCGCCACAAAACAAGTCAGGAAATGAGCTTCAATATGCGCTTCCAGCGAGACATAGATCGGCCGGGTCCGCAGATCGGACTTGGAGATTTTAAAGGACTCCTCAATCTTCCAAAGCCCATGGTACGCCTCGATAATCTCCGCATCAGTCTTGTCCAGCTCACTGGTCACAATCGCGTAGTAGCCGTCAAATTGTTCCTCTTCGCGTATTTTAGCCTCATCCAGATACAACGCCGACTTCGTCTCGATAATCTCACCGTTTTTGTCGTACTGGACACCCTTGATGTAACTGGCGGCACTGTATGCCAACGCCAGATTAAGGTTCGAGGGCGACCGTAGATACCTGCGCGCCTTGGCGACCGTCCGATTGCGCTCGTAGCGGGCCTTGTCCGCATAATCCTGACTGTAGAAAACAACCTGCTTCTGGTCGACCCGGATCTTTTGTTTTTTACCCTGCGCATCGGTAAAACGGATCTCCTTCGGGTAGACACGGGATTTGACCTTACTGTGCTCGCCGTTTGGCTGGTAACCCGCCGGGTCCAGAACGAACTGCTTGAATTCCTGGTCCGCACCGCGGATCGACTGGCTGTAGATATAGCCATTGCCCTGTGCCAGCTGACAGGCGATATTGTCACCGCAGTTGAGCCCTTTATCCGCCACCACCACCAGCCGCCCTAACCCGTAGTCTTCCTTGAGTCGGTTCAATAGAGGGTTAAGCGAGCGCTTTTCTGACTGGTTGCCCGGGAACAGATGGTAGGCCAGCGGCAATCCCCGGCTATCCAGCAAAAGCCCCATCTGGATAATGGGATTCGGCCGATGCTCCTTACTGGGACCTCTGCGCCGCAGCTCATCTTCCTCGTCGATCTCAAAATAGTAATTGGTCACGTCATAGTAGGCGAAGTCGTGGTTTCGGCCATATTGCTTTTTAACCCTCTCATTAAGCCAGCGTTGCAGATCCAGGTTGAAGCGGTCGTAATAATCCAGACTGCGGTACACCGCCTCGAGCGACGGTGCCATGGTTTCAAAAAACTGTGACTGGTTGTCGTAGGCCTTTTTCTTGGAGCCGGGATCGAGCAGGCGTGAATAGACCAGCAGCCGGAAAACGGCATTGAGATTGAAATCGATCTTGAGCCGGTTCTCATGCCGGGCAAAGAAGGTCTGGATGCCCAGCTCGTGATACAGTTTCTCAAAAACGACATAACCGAGGTTCTTCAACCCGACTTCGAGCTGTCCTATTGGGGTTGTGGGATTCAGGTCAAGATGAATCGGTTCGGATGCAACGGCCATTTCAGCCGTTTTTTGTTTGGCAATCACGCGAAAGTGGGCGATGGGATCGTCATAGATCTTCTCAAGATCGTCCAGATACCCGAGTGTCTCGATGTTCTTCTGTTTCAGCTTGCCATTTTCACGATATCCATGGGTCAGCGTCAGCAGGATACGTCCGTTCTTGCAGCTGTTTTTCTTGACATACATGCCCCCATACCCCCTTAAACTACCGGATAACACCATTATAGCATGATACTATGTAATACTATATAACAAATATATTACAACAAAATGAACAAAAAAAGAGCCGCTCATCGCGGTCTTGTCGTCTTTTCTAGGTTTTGCCTATTTCATGCTGCTGCAAAAGAAACGAGTCCTCCGGGCCCATTACCCCTGCCAAGGCCGCGTCCGCTTTGCCGCTGTCCTGAACTATAAGGTCCTGTTCCGTCTCTTCCTGGCATTGTTATTCTTACCTCTTTTCAAGTGACCGATATGTGTATCATTCACACCATCAGCATAATATAGTAATGGGCATATGTCAATAATAAAAGTTAGATTATGTAAACATTTTTTTATTGACAGATCATTCTATCGTGCATAGACTATAAATGAACATATGCCAACAATAGAGAGGTGTTATTATGAAAATCGCAATCACGTGCCAAGGTAAAAGTCTGGAAGACGCATTAGATCAACGGTTTGGCCGGGCTACAAATATTCTTCTGGTGGATACAGAGACTCACTTTATCGATATAATCGATAATGAAGCAATGGCACCATCAGGTGGAGCCGGGATCGCCGCTGCACAAAGAATGGTCGATCAGGGTGTTACAGCCGTTATCACGGGGCAAATCGGACCCAATGCACTCAGGGTTTTTCAAGCTGCTGACATCCATCTTTATCAGGGAATCCCGGGGTCTGCCAAAAGTAATCTTGAAGCTTTCAACAAGAATCAGCTGAGTGACCTTGAACGATTTGTTCCGTCTCATTCCGGCCAGTGAGGTTATGATGAAAGTTGCAGTTTTAAGTGGAAAAGGCGGAACCGGCAAGACGACCGTTTCAACCAGTCTTGCAAAAGTTACGCCGGATAGCCAGTATGCCGATTGTGATGTTGAGGAACCAAATGGCAACATCTTTATGAAACAAACCCGTTTTGAATCAAAGCCGGTTTTAGTTCTTGTACCCGATGTTGATGACGACCTGTGTACAGGCTGTGGCGCCTGCGGTGACATATGCCAGTTCAATGCGATTGCTGTTGTCAAGGGACGTGTTCTCATCTTCCCCGAATTGTGCCATCATTGCGGCGCATGCCGGCTGGTCTGCCAGCCGGGTGCGATCAGTGAGCTTGAGCGATCGATCGGAACAGTCGACGTGTCAGCAGATCGATCTGTTGTGCAGGGATGCCTGAACATTGGTGAACCCTCCGGGTTACCTATTATTGGAGCGATTCAAACGTACCTGGAGCCAAACCGGGTCTGTTTTCTTGACTGTCCGCCGGGGGCCGGATGCTCAGTCGTGAAGACACTGGAAGGTTGTCAGTTTGCGGTTCTTGTCACAGAACCGACACCGTTTGGTTTGCATGACCTGAAAATAGCCGTTCAGTTGGTTAAGCAAATGAATATACCTGCAGGAGTGGTGATCAACAAAGCTGGAGGCGACCAGAAAGAACTGGCTGAATTCTGCGATGAGCAGCGGCTGCCTGTTTTGATGGAAATACCATTCAGCCGTGAACTGGCATCAGCCTATGCTGAAGGTATTTTACCCGTTGATCACGATGATTCGTGGCATCAAGCTTTCAAAACACTTAGCGACCAGATTATTGCCCGTATCAATGCTCATGCGGCGGACAGGAGCACACAACAGTGAAAAATATTGTAATCGTCAGTGGAAAAGGCGGAACCGGCAAGAGTACGATCGCTGCTTGTCTGGCTCAGATTGTTCCAAATAAATTGATTGCCGACTGTGATGTCGATGCGGCAAATTTGCATTTGATACTGGATCATGAGGTGTTTCAAACATCAGATTATGAAGGTGCGTCCATCGCTGAGATTGATGCGGATCGTTGTGTTGCCTGCGGGATCTGCCGACAGGTCTGCCGTTTTTCAGCCATCACACCTGACTATATCGTTTTGCCATTAGCCTGTGAAGGCTGCGCGGCCTGTACGGTTTTGTGTCCAACTGAGGCGATCCGGATGAAGACAGTCAAGACAGGAGAGACCTATCTGTCACGATCGCCGCTGGGTACTTTCTCTCATGCTGAGCTGGAAATCGGTGCTGAGGGGTCGGGAAAACTGGTCACGGAAGTCCGAAAAAACCTTTATACAGTTGAGCAGGGAGAGACCGTGACCATCATCGACGGATCACCGGGAATCGGTTGTGTCGTGATCGCGTCAATCACCGGGACAGACGGGGTGCTGGCTGTGGCGGAACCGACACAATCAGGCCTTCATGATCTCAAACGTGTTCTGGCTGTTGCTGATCACTTTCATGTTCCCGGTTTTGTCTGTATCAACAAATGGGATATTAATCCGGCTATGACCGAAATGATTGAATCATGGTGTAAAGAGCATGATTATCCGGTTATTGCACGGATTCCGTTTGAACCGGCCGTCATGGAAGCATTGAAACAGAGGCTGACACCGGTGGATGCAAAACTGGAATCGGTTATCGAACCCATCCGTGAGATTTGGCGCTTTCTGGCGTCAACACTTTTACTTGATTCAAATAATTAATGAGGCTATGCTGATTACACATTATTCAGACAAATAAAAGAAGACAGAACAGGAAAGAAGGAAACGACACATGTCAAATCAAACTCAGGACTTTCAGGTAAAAACGCATCCGTTAAACCACATTACACGAACCATTGCCGTTCTCAGTGGCAAAGGCGGTGTCGGCAAATCGATGATTACCGGGCTTCTGGCCACCTATCTGCAGCGAACCGGCCAGTATCGGGTTGGTATTCTGGATGCTGATGTTACCGGACCGTCTATCCCCAAACTTTTCGGTGTGGAAAAAATAAAACCGCGCGGCAGCGAAGATGGCCTTTTCCCGGTTCGGACACATAGTGATATCCAGCTGATGTCGATTAATCTTCTTCTGGAAGATCCCGGTGCGCCGGTCGTCTGGCGGGGACCGATTCTGGCCAATACTGTCAAACAGTTCTGGACCGATGTGATCTGGGGAGAGCTGGACTTCCTGCTGATCGATATGCCGCCGGGAACAGGCGATATTCCGCTGACTGTCTTTCAATCATTGCCGCTCGATGGAATCATCATCGTCACCTCACCGCAGGATCTGGTAGCGATGATCGTTCAAAAGGCTATACAAATGGCAAAGATGATGTCCATTCCGATCATTGGTCTGGTTGAAAATATGAGCCATGTCGTTTGTCCGCACTGCCAGGAATCCTTTTCGATTTTCGGTAATGGTAAAACAGAAGCGGTTGCCAGAGAAGCAAACATACCTTATCTGGGCAATCTTCCGATTGATCCGGAGCTGGCTGCTTTGTGTGATCAGGGCAATATCGAACGATTCCATAAACGCTACTTGGATGATAGCCTGGCGGCTTTGGAGCGCATGATCAAACCTGGCAAGAACGATGATGAACCAGCCATAAACGAGGTCAGCCAGAATCAGGTGCCTGCATCTGGTGCTGTCAAGATAGCGATCGCTTCTGACGGAACGAATGTTACTGAGCATTTTGGCCACTGCGCAGGTTTTGTAGTCATGACAATCGAGAATCAGACCATAACGGACCGTGCGTTTGTGGAAAATCCCGGTCACAAACCAGGTTTTCTGCCTAATTTTCTGCATGATCGTGGGATCCAGGTGATTATCGCCGGCGGGATGGGGTCAGGCGCAGTAGAGATTTTTAAGGAAAAGGGAATCGAAGTGATCACAGGAGCAAGCGGTTCAGTCGATACTGTTGTTGAACAATATCGCTCAGGCCAGCTGAAATCAACAGGTTCAGTCTGTCACGATCATCAGCATGCTGATTCGTGTGAGGATCATGCGTAACAGTTTTCAAATGGCGTTACTGCCAGATGATCTGTTAATATCAATAGAAGGACCCGTTTCAGGTTGACGGGAGGTTGAATGGATTTGACGGCCACTACAGCAAAACAGATTTCTGATCAAGACTTGATTCAGGCGGCGTCTTTAGCCCGTACGCTGGCCTACGCGCCATACTCGAATTTCCGGGTCGGAGCAGCGTTGCTGGATGAGCAGAATCGTTTGTTTACCGGATGCAATATTGAAAACGCGTCCTATGGTGCGACATGCTGCGCCGAGCGAACGGCTGTGTATCGTGCGATCGCGGAAGGTGCACGCCGGATCAGGCGAATTGCTGTTGTCTGCGACCAGCCCGAACCTTGCATGCCCTGCGGAATCTGCCGACAGGTACTGGCAGAGTTTGCCACCGACGACTTCGCGCTGTTGGCTGCCGCACCTGATGGTTCATTCAGAATGTATTCACTCGAACAGCTGTTGCCAGATCATTTTACCTTCCGCTGAACATCGTCAAGATCGCAATGACCACACCGGTAATACCTTCACCGCCCAGCAACCCTGCTGCGATGATATTGCCGGTGTTTTCTGCTTTTGTATCTTTGTTGCGAATCAGTCCGATGATCAGGCGAATCAATCCGCCGAGCAAAATGGCCGCCGCCATGTGAAAGGACAGAAGCATACCGATTCCGATAATCATAGCCGGTACTTTGCGCAAGTACAGCAGACAGCCGATAATCGCTGCCATCAAAAACACAAAACTGTCACCGATTCCACTGACCATCGCACTGACACTTAACGCCTGAGCCGCCGGTAGGTCTGTTCCCTGGCCAAACTGTCCGCCATACTGGTAAACAACGGCGAAAAGAGCCAGTGAAGCGACAACCGTTCCGATCAACCCGCCGAAAATCTGGGAAACCAGCTGAGCATTGGCATTGGTTTTCAAAATCGATCCTGCTTTGTAATCATTGAGAAGATCTCCTGCGTACCCACAGGCAACGGCAACAATGGCAGCGATCAAAAATGCATGGGCTGTATCAACCTGAACAAAAACGCGGATGGCCAGCAAAACAATAATTGCGAATATTTCCATCGGGTTGATCCCCGTCTGGCCAGTAATGGTAGCTGACATGCCTGTTGCGAGGAGAACACCCAGCAGGATAAACAGTGAAACAAGCGGGCTGAGTCCGGCGAGAACGGTGATGACAAATGCGATGGAAACAGCCAGAAGGACAATCAGTCCGGCGCGGATCCGTCTGGTTCCGGCTGCAGATGCTGAGGGTTCCTTAGACTTCTCCTGCTTGTGTTTTTGAATCAGTGTGTAAATGAAATTAAGCAGAATACCGGCACCGCTGCCGACCATCAAGCCAATCGCAGCTGTTGTGTTAAACGCTGCAGCAGCTGCGGCATCCGCAAAAGCTCCCGAGACCACGCCCAGCTGCTGAATCAGAAAATGCGACAGGATTGCGCCGGCAAACCACCAGCCGGTGAAACCAATTCCAATGATATAGCCGATGCCAACTGCCATTGGTGAAAGATAAAGTCCGACACCGACATTGAGAAACAGGGTGTTAATCATCTGTGGAATAATCAGCAGTTTGTCGCGAAGAAAGGTAAAGATAGCAGCGACGCCCAGCGTGATGAATATCAATGCACCTTGGTGACCACCCTGATCGCCCGCTTCGAGCGTCTCCGCAGCAGCTGTTCCAATCGGGTAAGGCAGTTTCTCCTGATCGATGAATCGCGGGCGCAAATACCAGCACAACAGTGAACCAAGTATCATACCGGCGACAGCAATCAGCAGGATCGGCCAGAATTTCGGCAGCATCCATTCAGATATGCTTTCCGTTGCTGCGTCGTATGGCTGATAAACACCGGATATCCAAAGTCCCGGCAAGGTGAAAGCGAGCCCGCCGGCAACCATCGCGCCAGCTGACATGCCGGTCTGGGCAATGTTGATCTCATTAATATTGGTTCTGCCGAGAATCTTAAGCAATGCCATTGATAAAACAGCGACGAAGATGGTTGGCCAGGGTAAGGCACTCATCTTGAGCGCAACGTACATGGAGCTTGCCGTGATAATAATTGATCCGAGCATGCCAATCAGGACGGAGCGCAGTGTCAACTGCTTAATACCTAAAAAATGTGAACGTTTGTCTGTGTTCATGGGGGTCTCCTCCAATCGGTTGATGGAATCTTGTTTTGCCACGCGATTTATGGTTATTGCGATTCACCTTGATCAAATGAAATCGGACATCGGCCGCTTCTGTTGAACTGGCCTGTTTTTCTGGCGATCACATAAAGCGGTCGATTCTTGACCTCTTCAAAAATACGCGCGATGTATTCGCCGATGATACCCAGCATAATCAGGATAATTCCGAAAAAAAACAAGATGACACACATCAGAGATGCGTAACCCGGTTCCATGATGACCAGGTTGAAAAGACGTGCGATAAAGACGAACATCAGAAATAGGAAGCTGAGCACGGACAAGCCGACGCCGATGCCGATTCCCATTTTGAGCGGCTTAAACGAAAAGGAAGTGATTCCATCTGCAGCCAGCCGGATCATTTTTTTGAGCGGGTATTTCGTTGTTCCCGCATAACGCGGTGCACGGACATAATCAACATAAGTCTGCCTGAATCCCAGCCAGCTGATCAAACCGCGTACATACCGGTTGTGTTCCGGCAGATCTGATAAGGCATTGCTGACCCGTCTGTCAACCAGCCGGAAGTCTCCGACATCGACCGGGATATCAACACTGGTCATTCGACGAAGCAGGCGGTAGTAAAGACGGGCAGAGAGTTTTTTACCGGCAGACTCACCCTGACGGGCAATGCGCCTGCCGTACACGACATCATAGCCAGCCCGCCATTGATCAATCAACCGGGGAATGACTTCAGGTGGATCCTGAAGATCAGCATCGATGATAATGACGGCATCACCGGAGGTGTGATCCATTCCAGCTGTGATGGCAGCCTGATGCCCGAAGTTTCTAGAGAAGGATAGACATTTAACACATGAATCGGCAGCACAAAACCGCTCAATCAGTAAACCGGTCTGATCCTCGCTTCCGTCGTTGATATAAATCAATTCCCAGGGCTCATGCAAATCCTGTAGCACCTGAATCAAACGGTCGTGGAAAACTTTGATGACGGCCTCTTCATTATAGGCTGGAACAACTACTGAAAAGCGGACTTTATTCATACGACCCCCTCGCATAGTGGCAACATTATAGCAGATTATACAAAATTTATCAGCAGAAATGTTACACGCAAGGACCGTGCTTTACGGTATAATGAATACAGCAGAAAATATCTGCAACTTGACAATCAAATGAGCCATGATTCAGAAGGGAGCGGTCACCATGAGGATTACAATCAACGGCAAGGGAATGAGAGTAGGCGACCAGCTAAAGCAGCGGATTCGTGAAAAACTCAGTAAATTCAATCGGTTTTTCGGCGATGAAGCTCAGGCAACTGTAAAAGTCAGACCCGAAAGAGATCAAAAGTGCATTGAAGTGACACTCAAGATTAATAAGCATTTTTACCGGGCTGAGTGCACTGCAGACGATGTCTTCACCGCACTTGATGAAGCGATTGAGGTGCTCGAAGGCCAGATCCGCAAGCACAAGACGAAAATCGAAAAGAAAATCCATGATTACGCTTACATGAAGGAGTACCTGAAAACACAGGAGCCCGTACCAGGAGAAGTCGAAGAAGAGTTCCGGATTATCAAGCGCAAATCTTTCAACATCGAGCCGATGGATGCAGAAGAGGCAATTCTCCAGATGGAAATGCTGGGACACAGCTTCCTGCTTTACCTCGACATGGATTCTGACAAAGTCTGTGTCGTTTATAAAAGAAAAGATGGGAATTACGGCCTGATCGAACCCAATTATTAGGGGTTAGACGTCTAAAAACTGATAAACACAGCGGTGCCGGACGAGCAGTCTGGCACCGCTGTCTGTTCTTGTTGGCGGCTGTAGACGGTATACCGAATCAATGACTCATGTTATACTATGTGTTCAAAAGATGCCATTAAGAACGCATGACAACAGGAGAATGAAATGAATTTCGACCAGACAGACACCCGGAAATCACGTGAATATTTAGCCGGTTCAACAGGCCAGATCGCATCTGACGCACTACTGGATGGTTTGAATCCGCAGCAAGTACAGGCTGTTCAGCATCATGAAGGTCCATTGCTGATCCTTGCCGGTGCAGGTTCGGGAAAGACACGGGTGATAACCCACCGCGTAGCCTGGCTGGTCAGCCAGCTCGATGTGCACCCGTCATCCATTCTGGCGATTACCTTTACCAACAAAGCAGCTGCAGAAATGAAATCGCGTATCAATGAACTGATCGGGTCGGTCAGTCAGACGATGTGGATCGGTACGTTCCACGCCATGATGATGCGAATACTGCGCCGGTATGCCGACCGAATCGG
>JAAYBY010000001.1 GCA_012729935.1 Clostridiaceae bacterium
AAAACCGCCTGCCTTGCCGGGCTGTCCGGTGTCGGGAAATCAACGCTCCTCAACCGGTTGATGAACGATTCTGTCATGCCGGTCAGTGCGGTCAGCAAGCGAATCGGACGAGGCCGCCATACAACCCGCGAGGTTGTTTTCTTTCCCTGTTGCGGCGGTTATCTGGCGGACACACCCGGATTCAGTACACTGAGTCTGGAGGATGTCGGCATCCGACCGGATGACATTGTTCTTGGATATCCGGAGATGGATAATCTGACAGGTCAATGCCGCTTCAATAACTGCCGGCATATCGGCGAACCAGGCTGTGCTGTTGACCGGACAGTGATCCATGCAGATCGTCTGAAGCGATATCGGGCATTCAGGAAACAAATGGAAGAATACGAACAATGGCAAGAACCGCGATCAAGTCGCGTGTAAATACAAGGAGGTCAACTATGTTACCCGGATATGAAGAAACGAAGAATCAGGTCTTAATCTGCCCGTCAATTTTATCTGCTGATTTCACAGCACTCGCTGAATCAGTCGCTAAGATCGAACAGGCAGCGGATATCATCCATGTTGATGTGATGGATGGTCATTATGTTCCCAATATGTCCTTCGGGATGCCGATTGTCTCAGCTCTGGCCCGCTGCAGCAAGCTCCCGCTTGATGTTCATCTGATGATCGAAAACCCGATTGACTGGATTGACGCATTTGCCAAAGCAGGTGCGGACAGCATCGTCATTCATGCAGAGGCCACAATTCATCTGCAGCGCGGTCTGCAGATGATTCGTGATGCCGGCTGTACACCAGGTGTCGCGCTCAACCCCGGAACGCCGCTTTCCGCGATCGAAGAGGTCCTGCCGTTCGTGGATCTGGTTCTTCTGATGACGGTGAACCCAGGTTATGGCGGGCAGGATTACATACCGGGAATGACGACCAAAATTCGTCGGATGCGCGAAATACTTGACCAACAGAAAAATCCCATCCATCTGCAGATTGACGGCGGACTGAAAAGCGGGAACATCAAAGAAAATGTGGCTGCTGGCGCGAACATGATCGTGGCAGGCAGTGCGGTATTCGGTCATCCGGATCCGGCGGAAGCAATCCGTGAGCTCAAACGATGCGCTCGCTAGTTGTTCTGGCCGGACAAATTATTGATGATGAAGCGTGCCGTATTTGGCTTGAGGCAGCTGATGAAATTATCTGTGCCGACGGAGGTGCCCGTCATGTCAGGCGTATCGGCCTGAAACCGGATCTGCTGATCGGTGATATGGATTCGATCGATCAGCAGGATTTGAACTGGATTCAGGATGAGGATATCCCGATCATCCGGCATGCTGTCCGGAAAAACGAAACGGACGCAGAACTGGCATTTATCGAAACCATCCGGCATCAATCAGATCAGGCTGACGATGAAAATGAGATCATTGTGCTTGGCGCACTGGGAACACGGGCTGACCATGTGCTGGCAACCCAGTTGCTGGCTGCAAGTCTGGCGAAGCCGAATCGATTGTTTCTGCTGACGGACGGCGTCACCCTGATCTGGACACTGGTCGGCGGACAGACCCTGGCTTTAAATCCCTCGGAAACAGACCGTGCGTGGGCGGTTTCGGTATCCGCAATAAGCGACACCATTGAAGGACTCACGTACCAGGGACTGGCCTATCCGCTGAAAGATGCGGTACTTAGCCGCGGAACAAGCCTTGGTGTCAGCAATCAGCTGGCAGCAGGCGTCCGGCAGGCGACGATCCGGTTAAGAAAAGGTACTGCGCTGGTTGTTATGACACCAGCAGATGGATGAACGTTCCATTCAAGATAGACTGAATTCTCTGGCAACAGCCTGAAACGCTTTGGCAGAATTGCGGATTGTCTGTTCGCTGACTGCGAAGCAGAGCCGGACATATCCGGGAAACCAGAAAGCGCTTCCGGGAACCAGAAGAATCCGGTGACGCGCGCAGGCATTGGCAAAGGCGGTATCATCATCAATCGGGCTTCTGGGGAACAGGTAAAGGCCGCCGGCCGGTTTCTCAACGGTCCATCCCGCGTCACCTAATACAGTGAACAGCATGTCGCGCCGCTTTTCGTACTGATCGATCGCGACAACCGCGTCGATCGCCCGCTCAATGACACGCTGAAAAAGAGCTGGTGCGTTGACATAGCCCAGAATACGGTTGCAGTAGGTCGCTGATTGGCTGAGTAATTCACGATCCTCACACCTTGGGCTGATGACGATGCTGCCGATTCGCTCGCCGGGTAAAGACAGCTGTTTGCTCCAGCTGGTACAGATGACTGCATTTTGAATGCAAGCCAATGTGGACGGCATGGTATTCCCGTCATAGACAAGATCTGCGTACGGCTCATCAGAAAGAACGTAAATAACCTGTTCCCGGCTTCGCAGTAAAACGTCCAGCGCCAGAAGTGTTTCTCTGGGGTAAATGACGCCGGATGGATTGTTGGGAGAGTTTATAATCAAAGCCTTGGTGCGCGGCGTGATGGCGCGTTCAATCGCATCCAGATCCGGCAAGAGCGTCTGCGGGTTGTTTTTAACAACAACCGTCTGACCGCCATGATTATTGGTGTAGGACAAGTATTCAAAGAAAAAAGGTGCAAGCACGATCACTTCATCACCGGGATCGAGCAGCGCTTTCAACATCACATTCAGCGCACCGGCGGCTCCCACTGTCATGCAGATATCGGATGCTTCAACCGCAAGACCCGACAGGTTGCTATGATGTCGCGCAACCGTCTCGCGAACAGACAGCAGGCCGGCATTACTCATGTAGGCATGCAGACCGGGTTCGGGATTGTTGACCAGATCTTTTAGAGCCTGCTGAACCTCATTCGGAGGCTCCAGATCGGGATTACCCAGACTAAAATCGAACACCTGGTCAGCACCGTACTGCTGTTTCAGGCGGTTGCCTTCTTCAAACATTTTTCTAATCAGCGAGCCGCGGCTCATCTGTTCAGCAATTTGATGAGAAATCATGTCTGCCTCCATAAAATGCCGGATCAGACCGGCTTTCTGGCAACACGATATCATAAAAAAGCTTGACAGACAAGAATCATCCCGTTACAATACTCATGTTAACAAGCAGAAGCGTCCGCTTCTCACCTCAAGTGATGCGAAGAGGTTCATCGTGAACAAATAGGGTTATCAGCCCTGTTCAAGTGGAGCGGATGTCAGGCATCAGCTCATTTTTTATTTTGGGGGTGTATTCATATCGCAAACAAAAGTCGTGATCTTCTTATCAACGAACAGATCAGATTTCCAAAAGTTCGGTTAATTGATCAGGATGGCAGCATGGTTGGTGTTGTTGCCGTTCCGCAAGCTCAAAGAATGGCAGATGAACAAGGCCTTGATCTGGTTCTCATCAATGCACAGGCGGACAACCCGGTTTGTCGAATCATGGATTACGGTAAATTCCAGTTCGAACAGGCCAAGAAAGAACGCGAAGCCAAAAAGAATCAGAAAGTAACCAGTGTCAAGGAAGTCAATTTCCGTCTGACGACAGAAGACCACGATCTTGGATACAAAACTAAAAATGCCTGCCGGTTTCTCGCAGATGGTGATCGCGTCAAAGTCGTGATCCGATTCCGGGGACGCGAAATGGCGTACACGAACCAGGGCTATGACGTCATGAAAAAATTTGCCCAGTCGTGTTCTGAGTTCGGCGAGGTCGACCGCCAGCCGCGCGTGGAAGGCCGCAACATGGTCATGTTTCTCGCGCCGATAAAAAACAACTGATAAACGTTAAAACCATAACAGGAGGATAGGCATATGCCAAAGCAAAAATCACACAGCTCTTCAAAGAAAAGATATAAGATCACAGGAACCGGTAAAGTACTGCGTGCTCAGGCTTTTAAGAAACATATCCTGACCAAGAAGTCCACCAAGCGTAAACGCAACCTGCGTAAATCGATTGTGGCTTCACCCGCTGATACGCGTGTCATCAAGCAGTTGATTCCGTACAAATAAGCCTGATTTTGATCGTAAACAGTATTAAACGGAGGATAGATCGATGTCGAGAGTAAAAAGGTCCATCAGGACGAGAGCCCGTCATAAGAAAGTACTCAATCAGGCGAAGGGGTATTTCGGGCATAAAAGCAAGTTGTTTAAAGTCGCCAACCAGCAGGTGATGAAATCACTCACCTACGCCTACCGTGACCGCCGGAACAAAAAGCGTGAATTCCGCAAGCTCTGGATCACACGGATTAATGCAGCAGCCCGTTTGAACGGCCTGTCATACAGCCGTTTCATGAATGGCTTGAACCGCGCCCAGATCACACTGGATCGCAAAATGCTCGCGGATATTGCTGTCAGAGATCCTGCCGGTTTTGCTGAGCTCTGCGTTAAGGCAAAAGAAGCCTTATAAACAATCGTCAACAGGATTCGGGCTAGCCCGTATCATACAGCCGAAAGGACGGGGTGACCCGTCCTTTCGACCATTGAAGCAGGAATGAATTGTGATCAGACGTATTGAAAGCCGAAAAAACCCGCAATTCAAACAATGGCTGGCGATCAGCCAGTCTGATTTGGGCCGCAAAAAAGGACTGGTCTTTCTGGAGGGACTGCGACTCTGTCAGGATGCTGCCGCTTCCGGTGTAACGATCGAGACTGTGCTGCTGTCGGATCATGCCGGACCGCCCATTCAGACGTTTGCCGACTCTCTGACACAGGCGACGCATTATTGTCTGCCTGAGTCGCTTTTCCGAACGCTTTGTGATACCAAAACACCACAGGGAATTGCCTTGCTCTGCGATGCGCCTGATTTGTCGCACTATCCGGAAAAGCCCAACCCAAACGGGTTATATCTCGTGGCTGACGGTATTTCTGACCCGGGTAATCTGGGCACGATGATCCGGACCGCTGATGCGTTTGCTTTTGACGCTGTGCTCATGACAGCCGGCAGTGTTTGGCCGATGCACGCGAAAGTCATCCGGGCAGCGATGGGTTCTGCCTTTCATCTGCCGCTGTACTGGTTCGAGTCCATTGAAGAAACGATTGATTGGCTGAAATCGGGCGACATTCAGGTTATCGCGGCTGATATTGACGGTGCACAGCCCGTCTCGGATTTGCCGTCTGGCGGCGGCCGGGCGCTGATCATCGGCAGTGAGGCGCACGGCATCAGTCCTGTTGTCAGATCGCGTTCAGACCAGATCATCTGTATTCCGATGCCAGGCCGGGCTGAATCTTTAAATGCAGCTGTTGCAGCAGCTATTCTAAGTTATGCTATGATGGAGAAAAATCGCGAAATCCGATAGGTGGTGCCGAATCCAATCGGTTCCTGTGCTTCGGAGGAGAGTAACATGCAAATTGTCATTGTCGGTTGCGGAAAAGTCGGATCATTGCTGGCTTCGGTCTTGATTGATCGTGGCCACGATATTGTCATTGTAGAAAGTGACAGCCAGCTCCTTGAAAACGTTGAGAGTCTTGACTGCATCAAGATAACCGGTGTACCAATCGACCGGGATGTCCTGCGCCAGGCAGGGATTGAGAACGCAGATGTGCTGTGTACGGTTACCCAGAATGATAATATCAATATCATGGTTGCTCAGATCGCACAGACGATCTTTCATGTTCCCAGGATTATTACACGTGTTTTCAATCCCCACAGCCGTCCGGTCTTCGAGAATCTGGGCCTGGATACCGTCTGCTCCACTGAGTTGACCGTCGATGCGTTTTTGACACAACTCGACGGGGAGAAGCCTGCCGGACAACAGCCAGTATTCGGAAAGACCATTCAATATTCGCGAACTAAGCTGGATGAAGCGCTCCATGGCACAGCCATCGAAGATCTGGCCAGTGATTCCGGCAAGCTGATCATCGGTATTTTACGTAATGGTGAATTACTGCTGGCACAACCGGGTATCAAAGTTCAGCCGGGCGATGAACTGATTTTGGCCAATGCTGAGTCAGGGAGGTAATGATTATGAGAATATTTATCATCGGCGGCGGTAAGCTGGCCTATTACCTGATCAAGACACTCCATGCCGGACAGCATGAGATCACTGTTGTGGAGCAGGAAAAAGATGTCGGCGAGCGAATCGCCAGCGATTTTGAAGATGTCTCCGTGTATGATGGTGACGGAACCAGTATCCGTCTGCTCGAATCGATCAATTGCAGCCAGGCAGATTTTTATATTGCCGTGACCGGCAAGGATGAAAACAATTTGGTTGGCTGCCAGATTGCCAAACGCCATTTTAATGTTAAGCGAACCATCGCACGTGTGAACAATCCCAAGAACATCGAGATGTTTCATCTGCTGGGCGTCGACCGGGTTTATTCATCAACACAGATTCTTGCGTCTATTATTGAGCAGGAAATCGAGTTCAGCGGGATGCGAACCGTTTTTTCGATTGAAAAGACGACGAAAGAGTTGATCGAGTTCCGCTTGTCGCCAAAGTCCGACGCTGCCGGCAGAACATTGCTGCAGTATAAATTTCCCGGTAACAGCAAGGTTGTCCTTATAACACGTGAAGATGGAACGGTTGAAATGCCGCGCGGTGATCTCATGATGCATGGACAGGACATCATGCTGATGGTCTGCGATCAAGCGGAACAGGAGACCATCTGGAAAAAGATGGTTCGCTGAATCAGGTAATAAGAGGGAGTCTTTGAATGGCCATCGTCAGAAAAAACAAGACCGATAAAGTTCTGCATTGGATAAACGCTCGTCCCGGCCGCGTCATCGCGCTTTCATTTCTGGGCGTCATTCTGATCGGCACCGTTCTGCTTGTCCTGCCTGTAGCCTCTCAGAACCGTCAAAGCATCGGATTGCTTCAAGCTTTGTTCACGGCAACCTCCGCCACCTGCGTGACCGGACTGGTTACAGTTGACACAGCGACGTACTGGTCAGTCTTCGGCAAGACCGTTATCCTGCTGCTTATTCAGATCGGTGGCCTTGGACTCGTGACGATCACCAGCTTTTTTTATACCTTTATGCGGCGTAAAGCCAGTCTTAAAGCGATGGTCGCGACGCAGGAGTCAACGGCTAATTTTGGCTTTGCAGATGTGATGCATCTGGTTCGGAAAATCGTATTAATCACCCTGGTTGTTGAGCTGATCGGCGGCTTTCTGCTGACACTGCGTTTCGCGCAGACGCTAAGCTGGCCGCGCGCACTCGGAAAAGGCTTTTTTCTTGCAGTTTCAGCTTTCTGTAATGCCGGTTTTGATCTGACCGGTGATATGCCTGCCGGTCCGTTCAGCAGCCTGACGGGCATGAACAGCGACCCGGTCATATTAGGTGTGATCGGATTTTTGATTATTGTGGGCGGTCTTGGCTTCGTTGTCTGGACTGATTTATTGCAGTTTTTCCGAAAAAGGAAACTGAATTTTCACAGCAAGGTGGTTTTATCTCTGACTGCGATTCTGCTTACGGTAGGTGCGATTGGCTTCTTTTTGGCCGAGTATCAGAATACTGGAGGTCAGCAGTCACTGGGCGGACTATCAGGCTGGCAGCGTCCGGCTAACGCTTTTTTTCAGTCAATTACAGCCAGAACAGCTGGATTTAATTCAATTGACCAGGCAAGCCTGACAGATAGTTCAAAACTCATGACTGCGATTCTGATGTTTATCGGAGCAGCACCGGGATCCACTGCAGGCGGTATTAAAGTGACGACCTTCGCCGTCATTGTTGCGACCATCATCTCTGACATCCGACAGCGCGAAAACATCATTCTCTTCCGCCATCGGCTGCTCCGGGAGACCTTCACACGTGCCTTTGCGATTATGGGACTTGCAATGGGCATCGTCATTGTGGTCAGCCTGCTGCTGAGCGCTGTCGAACGTGCAGGACTTGAAGCAGGTCATTTCAGTTTTCTGGATCTCCTTTTCGAAACGATATCCGCATTTGGAACGGTCGGCCTGTCGACAGTCGGTACACCGCAGCTGAGCCGTATCAGCTGGTCGATCCTGATTCCGGTTATGTATCTGGGTCGAATCGGCCCGGCATCTTTTGCGATCAGCCTGGCAATGAAACGAACGCTGCAGCGGGAACCGCTCCATCCTGAAGGAAGAACACTGGTAGGATAGACAAATCACAAAGTGAAAAATGCAAGTTAAACCAGCGAAAGATGCAAAATAAGAAAAAGTATGACTTGCAGGATTGAGTATCATCGGGAATCTATGATAGAATAGCTTACGCTCATTGCCCGTGTCGATATGCTTGTGTTTCCGTCAACTGACAGACGAAAAAACGTCCCATTAAGGAAACTGGCAGCCGGCAGACTTGCAAAACGTGAACCGAACCCCACGGGAGGAATATAATCATGGGACAGACTTTGGCGCAGAAAATAATCAGACAGCATCTGATTTCCGGAAGCATGCAGGCCGGAGAAGAAATCGCGATTCGCATCGATCAGACGCTGACTCAGGATTCAACCGGCACGATGGCTTATCTCCAGTTTGAGGCGCTCGACCTGCCGCGCGTGCGGACAGAACTGTCGGTTGCATATATTGACCACAACACATTGCAGACCGGGTTCGAGAATGCGGATGACCATCAGTATATCCAGACAGTTGCCCGTAAATACGGCGTTCGGTTTTCCAAGCCAGGCAACGGTGTTTGTCATCAAGTTCACATTGAACGTTTCGCTGTGCCGGGGAAAACACTGCTGGGATCTGACAGCCACACACCGACCTGCGGCGGACTTGGCATGCTGGCCATTGGTGCCGGCGGCCTGGATGTCGCTGTTGCCATGGGTGGTTCTCCATACTGGCTGACGATGCCCAGAATGACTCGGATTGAATTGACAGGTTCTTTAAAACCATGGGTCAGCGCAAAAGATGTTATTTTGGCCATTTTGAGTCGAATGAGTGTCAAGGGCGGTGTAGGCCGGATCATCGAATACAGTGGTGAAGGCATCATGAGCCTCACGGTTCCCGAGCGCGCTACCATCACCAATATGGGTGCAGAGCTGGGTGCGACCACATCCATTTTCCCGAGTGATGAGAATACCCGCCTGTTTCTTGCCGCACAAGGCCGCGAAGCTGTCTACCAGCCTCTGTCTGCAGATGAAGATGCCGTTTATGATGAGACACTAACGATCGATTTGAGTTCACTGGTTCCCCTGGCGGCACAGCCGCACAGTCCGGACCGTGTGGCACCGGTTGAGGAGATCGGGCCGATTCATGTCGATCAGGTTGCAATCGGCAGCTGCACCAATTCATCGTACATGGATATGATGAAAACTGCAGCCATTCTTCGAGGTCAGACCATTCATCCTGACGTCTCTCTTGTGATTGCGCCGGGTTCCCGACAGGTCTTGAACATGCTGGCCAAGAACGGTGCCTTGTCCGATATGATAGCAGCTGGTGCGCGTATTCTTGAATCAGCCTGCGGGCCGTGTATCGGGATGGGACAGGCTCCGCGAACCGGTGCTGTTTCCCTGCGCACCAATAACCGAAATTTCTTTGGCCGTTCGGGTACTGCATCAGCCGATGTCTATCTGGTCAGTCCGGAGGTTGCTGCAGTCAGTGCGCTGACGGGTGTCCTGACCGATCCGAGACCGACCGGTGATGCACCGGTCGTCGACATGCCGGATGCCTTTATGATCAACGATAATCTGATTATCGAACCAGCTCCGGAAGGTGAGACGGTGACAGTGGTCCGCGGACCGAATATCAAGCCGTTTCCCCTGAACAGGCCGCTCCGCGGAGATGTCTCCGGTAAGGCACTGATCAAGGTCGAGGACAACATCACAACCGATCACATCATGCCTTCCAATGCAAAATTGCTGCCGTTCCGCTCGAATGTCCCGTATTTGGCAGATTTCTGTCTGACACCGTGTGATCCTGAGTTTCCTGCACGCGCTAAAGCGGAAAACGGCGGTTTCATCATTGCAGGATCCAACTACGGACAGGGGTCCAGTCGAGAACACGCGGCACTTGCACCGCTCCAGCTGGGGATTCGTGCTGTGATTGCCAAATCATTTGCGCGTATCCATATGGCAAACTTGATCAATAACGGAATTCTTCCGCTTGTATTCAGCGATCCGGATGATTATGACACGATTGACGTGATGGATGAACTGGTAATCGAATCAGCAGACCAGCAGGTTGAAAATTTGTCTGAGCAGCGCACGGTGCGTCTGTTCAACAGGACCAGGAATCAGCAGATTAACTGCAATCTGCCCGTATCCAGCCGTCAAGCTGAGATGCTGCTGGCCGGCGGTCTGCTCAATCTGTCGCGGAAGGTCGATTGACCAACTAGGAACGATTTGAAATCACCCTGTAGGGAGGGGAAGAGAATGGATGAAAAAAAGAGAGCGGCACTCATCAGGAAACTGGCTGCTGATTCAGCGGCAAACAATCGGATTGATCCGGCCTTATACAAAAAATACAATGTCAAGCGCGGGTTGCGCAATGATGATGGAACCGGTGTTCTGGTCGGCCTGACGGAAGTCGGCGAAGTCTTCGGATATATCATGGACGATGCAGAGCGTGTTCCGTCGGAGGGTCGGCTGTTTTATCAGGGTATTGAAATCAATGATCTGGTAAACGGGTTCTATAATGAAAAACGCTTTGGGTTCGAAGAGACCGCCTATTTGCTCCTCTTTGGAGAGTT
>JAAYBY010000230.1 GCA_012729935.1 Clostridiaceae bacterium
AACGTGATTCGCGCTGTCAACGCCAATGCCAAGGTCGATATTCCTGATGTCATGGTCGACCAGGAAGTGGATCGCATGGTCGATGAGCAAAGCAACCAGATGCGTTATCAGGGAATTGAACTGGACCAGTACTTAAGCTATCTTGGCCAGACCCTTGATACGTTTAAAGAGCAGCTTCGTGATTCAGCCAGGGAGCGTGTACAGACGAGGCTCGTACTTGAAGCCGTCTCTGAGGCACAGGCTGTTGAGGCGACTGAGGAAGAAATTGAGGAAGAAATCGGAAAGATGGCAAAAATGTACCAGATGGAAGCTGATGAGCTGAAGAAGCGAATTCCTGAAGGTGAAGACAATTTTGTCGCTGAAGCGATTATTCATCGTAAAACAGTTGAGTGGCTGGTTTCGAAAGCAGTTCCAACTGCTGCACCGGAGCCGGTAGCAGACGATAGTGAAGAAGAAAAACAGGCAGAGTTACCTGCTGAACCGGAAACAACCTGAGAACGGAAACCGGATCAAGCGGAATATCTGTTGATACTGAAAGGAGCGCTTACCTATGAGCTTAGTACCAATTGTAATTGAACAAACAAATCGCGGTGAACGTTCATATGATATTTATTCAAGACTGTTGAAGGAGCGGATCATCATCCTCAGCGACGAGGTGAATTCCGTGACAGCCAGCCTGATTACAGCCCAGCTGCTTTTTCTTGAGGCTGAAGACCCGGATAAGGACATCCAATTTTATATCAACAGCCCGGGCGGCGAAGTTTCGTCCGGCTTGATGATTTATGACACCATGCAGTACATCAAGGCAGATGTCCAGACCATTTGTATGGGTATGGCCGCCAGTATGGGCGCTTTCCTGTTGGCTGCCGGTACGATCGGCAAACGTTTTGCTTTGCCAAATGCCGAGATTATGATTCATCAGCCGTCAGGCGGTGCGCAAGGCCAGGCATCCGATATTCATATCGCGGCAGAGCACATTATCAAAATGCGTGAGCGGTTGAATCGAATTCTGGCAGAGCGCAGCAACCAGCCGCTTGAAAAAATTGCGATTGATACAGAGCGTGACACCTGGATGACGGCAGAAGAAGCCATCGCTTACGGGATCGTCGATAAAATCATGGACAAGAGGGCTTAATCATGTCAGATGACACCAATAAAGGAAAGGGCAACAGCCGCGGGAATAAGCGCAGCGGTGACGGCGAGAGCGAAGAACGTTATCAGACGATCAGCTGTTCTTTCTGTGGTAAAACGGACCAGCAGGTCGCGAGACTGATTGCGGGACCTGGTGTCTTCATCTGCAATGAGTGTGTTGCTCTTTGCGAAGAGATTTTGGAAGACGGACTGGCAGAAAATAAAGACAAGAACGAATCAGAAAAACACTGGTCTGACTTGATGTCCCCGGCAAAAATCAAGGAGGCGCTTGATCAGTATGTAATTGGACAGGATCGCGCGAAAAAAGCATTATCTGTCGCAGTGTACAATCACTATAAGCGAGTCTATGCGGAAGCAGAAGCACCATCGAAAGACACTGCCGGTTCAGCGGGAGAAGCAGGCGAGTCGAGTGAAACGGTTGAGCTGGCAAAGAGCAATATCCTGATGATCGGTCCGACCGGCAGCGGAAAAACGCTGTTGGCACAAACATTGGCCAGGATTCTCGATGTTCCGTTCGCGATCGCTGATGCGACTGCTCTGACAGAAGCAGGTTATGTCGGTGAGGATGTCGAAAACATTTTGCTGAAACTCATCCAGAACGCTGATTTTGATATCGAGCGCGCCCAGCGGGGCATCATTTACATCGATGAAATTGACAAGATAACGCGCAAAACGGACAACCCGTCCATAACCAGGGATGTCAGCGGCGAAGGCGTTCAACAGGCACTGTTGAAAATTCTCGAGAGTGCCGTGGCAAACGTACCGCCTCAGGGCGGCCGCAAACACCCTCACCAGGAATTCATCCAAATCGACACATCGAATATCCTGTTTATCTGCGGCGGAGCATTCGATGGACTGGAGAAAATCATCCAGAATCGGATTGGCAAAAAATCAATTGGATTCGGTGCGGTCATCGAAAACCATAAAGAAAAGGAACTCGGTCAGGTCTTAACCGAAACGATGCCGCAGGATCTGTTGAAATACGGACTGATCCCGGAATTTGTCGGTCGTCTGCCCGTAATTGTCACACTGGAAGGATTAACGGAGGAGATGCTGATCCGCATCTTGCAGGAGCCGCGAAATGCCTTGCTGAAGCAGTATCAGAAACTCTTTGACTACGATGGGGTCAAACTGTCCTTTGAACCGGACGCGGTACAGGAAATAGCCAAACAGGCGATTGAACGCAGTACCGGAGCACGGGGGCTTCGTGGTATTCTCGAAGATATTATGCTGGATATCATGTTTGACATTCCATCACGCGACGATGTTGCCCAATGCATCATCACCAAAGACAGCGTCATCGGCAAAAAACCACCGGAGATCATTTTAAAACCCGAGAAAACAGCTTGATTTTGTCGCTTTTTGTCGTTAACAGAGCATCCGTTCGGGTGCTCTTTTTTTTATGCTGTACATAGCACAACAAAGGAGCGATACATGATACTTCCGACTATCACAATCAAACCTCATCTGGTGATCCGAACACTGAATGCCGGAAGCATTGTAGAGGAAACGGCCGGTCGGCGGAAATATGTTTTAAAGCGTGCCTCTGAATTCTGTGATCATACGGTCGCTTGCTTTCTGCATCAAGTCTTTCATCCGGGTCTTCCGAAATGCCTGGGCGAAATGACAGGCTCAGACGATCTCCGGTATTATGTTTTCGAGTATCAGGCCGGTCAGACGCTCGATCAGTGGAAGAAGAAAACGGAGGATTGTGAACAAACCAATCATAGACTGCTTGCGCTCATGATCGAATGGGGGCAGATCTTGTCATTTCTTCATCAGAATGGAGACAAACCAGTCATTCACTGTGATATTAAGCCAGGAAATCTGATTGTAACGGATGATGATCACGCGTTCCTCATTGATTTTGGTTCAGCCAGACGAATAAATCAACCGGCGGATCAAATCGATTCACCCGTTCGTCAGGCTGCAACACCATCTTATGCTGCACCTGAACTGCTGAGAGGCGAACCTCAGCCTGAAAGTGACTTATACGCGCTGGGTTTAACTTTTCTAGTTCTGATAACGGCTCAATCACCGGAAAATGTCCGTTCCATACCTCTGAAAGAGCAGCTTCCATCGGCTTGTCCTGAATGGCTGAGGGTTTTTGGTATCTGCCTTCATTCAGATCCTGTTCAAAGATATTCGAGTGTAGACCTGCTGGTACAGGATCTTATTTCTATTGACCAGAATCCGGCGTGTAGATGGCCGGTTATCAGGTCGCGTCAGGGCGATTTGCCCGCGAAACAGATAGTCACTTCAAAAACGCAAACCCAGACAGTCAGCCGGTCATCAGAACAGTCTGTTCGAGCTCCGTTTCTCTGTGTCTGGGGGAATTCTGCCTGTGGCTGTGAATTGGCCTGTGCACTGGCAGATCAGTATTCGGTGCTCGTTTTTGATGCCGACTTGCTCAATTTACAGGCAGATCTTTTACTTGGCAAACCAAGACACGAAAAAAGTTCATCCGGATCACATCGGGATCAAGGAATCGATTTGACCGTCACCGCGGTCGAGACGATTACACCACAGGCAATTCAGTACTATTCGCAGAAAACAGCAAGATCAAACGTTCACCTGCTCAAATGCATCAACCAGATCGAGGATTATGCATTCTGTAAAGTGGAAACAATGAGTCGTGTGATTCAATCAGCCTGCCTGACGACTGAATTACTGATTGTTTTGTGTTCGTCCAGTGTTTTTGATGCCTATACCTGCTATTGCCTGCTCACTGCAGATCAGATTATTGCACCCGTCAGAGGGGATTTAGCATCATTCCGTATGATAAATCAGGCCGTGGAATTTTTAGTGAAGCAATACCAGTTCCAATCTGACCGACTTGATTATATCGCGTTCAATTATCTTGATACAGCAGATCTCAGTGTCGGTACGATGAGTGAACTTTGTCAGGGACATCTCACAGCCTGTATCTCAGAGACATCCGCCAGACGTTCGCATCAATACAGCCGGATACCCTACGCTGTCAGAATGAGTCCGAAAACAGAGAGAGAGTATGTTCGATTAACCAGGCGGTTTTCTCCTGGCTTTCAATTGAGAAAGGAACACACTGATGCCAGTCGTGCAATCCCATCTGTGGATGACCACCCAAATCAGAGCGCATAATCGCACGTTTCTGTATCAGCGGAACCCGAACAAAAAACCGGATTTACCGCTTGACTGCGAAGCCGAACCGAATCTTCTCGATTTGTCGTCAGCGGTCTGCAGGCTGATCTTGGAGAATGACGCGGCGATTGTGGCAGCTGCTGCCGGTCATACTGCGTCGCGCGACAGCTTGATGGATCTCATCGCACGTCGAGCTGAGCAAATCAGCTCGCGAGCGGGATTTTTCAAACGTGAGATTCAAAATTGCGTAATCGATTTTCTGTTTGGCTATGGCCCCCTCCAGTCATTAATCGACGATCCGTCAATTTCTGACATTGATGGGACAGGTCCGGACTCGTTTTCTGTAACGCGTCAGGGTGTCCGGCAGTTTGTGCCTACGTCATTTTCTGACGAGAAGACCTACGACACCTTTTGCAGGCTTCTGATCATCCGTAACGGCGGCATTATAAACGAGAATGACAGTCATTGCCGGGTGACAGATGAGCGTTATCGTCTGAGAATTAATGTAACGGTTCCACCCAGAAGCATACCTTATCCGGCGATCAGCATCAGAAAACATCCCGTGCATTCGTTAAAACTAGACGATCTCGTCCGTTTGAAGATGATGGATCAGAACCTGAGCTGGCAGATCAGCAGATGGGCTCAGAGTGGTCGGTCTGTCATGATCTGCGGCAAAGGCGCAGCAGGCAAGACAACACTCCTGCGTGCATGGATCGAAGCGATGCCCGAACTTGATCGAGTTCTGGTCGCGGAAAGCGATTCTGAACTTTATCCGGAAAAGAAGTGCTGCCTTTTGCAGCGTGTCAAACGGAAAGAAGAAGGTGGCCGTCCGGTCTGTTTGTTTGATTTGGTCCGGGACGGGCTGACCCTGTCACTGGATGCATACTGTGTCGGGGAAATTGTTGATGAGGAAGCGATGGCTATGATTCATGCGGCGTTTTCCGGACACAGGTGTCTGGCCACGATTCACGCCGAACAGGCATCTGATGTTCCTGACCGGCTGATGACGCTGGCACGTCCCTCTGCTTCAGGTGAATCAGACCGGACACTACGGCGGATGATTGGTGCCGGACTGGATCTGATTATCCTGCTCGACCGGTTTAAAATTCGAGAAATCATTGCTGTTCGAGGATATCTGGAAGGAGATGATCGATATGATCTGGAAACGGTCTGGTTCGAAACGGATCATCAGACAACAGACGCTTCAGCTGGTGAGTGCACTCAATCGCTGGTGTCAGGTTCGTGAAGACTTGCTTTATGCTTTTCAAAAATCTCTGGATCATGGACTCAGTGCGCCCATGCGTCCGGTCGTAACGCACTTTGTCACCCGGGTGAACAGCGGGATGTCAGTTGAACAGGCGTTGAGTCTCATGGAAAACAGCTTGGATCAGGAGCACTTCCGGGATCTGATGTCTGCGATCCGGTTTAA
>JAAYBY010000231.1 GCA_012729935.1 Clostridiaceae bacterium
GCTGATTGAGTCGAATCTATCCTATCATGCAGCCATTTCATTCGCAACGCGGGCAAAAGGTTTGGTCTGTCCTGCTCTTTTTACTCAGACATCGAGAAGCCATAACGATCGTGCTTAACATTTCAACACCAAACTGCGAAGCCGGCGTCTCGTGTGACGTCTGTTACTGCATGTGAAATTTTTTTGCCATATAATCAAACCAATATGAGCTGGTAATGCGTGCCGGCTCGATCCTTCAGGATTAATTTGAAAGGACGTGATCGGATGAAAACGATTTATACGACCACAGTTGTCAATACAGGCGGCCGCGCAGGTGGCCGGTCAGAAGCCAGTGACGGATCCTTTTCTGTCGCCATTGCACCGCCCGGCGTAAACAGCGGAAAAGGCGAAAAAGCAACCAATCCCGAGCAGCTTTTTGCTGCAGGCTACAGTGCCTGCTTTAACGGAGCGCTGGCTGCGGCCCTACGCAATGAAAAAATCAAATACAAAGAAGCGAATGTAACGGCGACCGTCCATCTTCGTCAGGATGATCAGACCGGCTACTCTATCGCAGTTGACCTGACCGTTAAAATTGACGATTTCTCACGGGAAGACAATCAGAAGTTCGCAGATCTGGCACATCAGATTTGCCCCTATTCAAAAGCCGTTCAAGGCAACATTGACGTAACGGTACAGGGACTCTGATTAATAAAAGACATGACGAATAAAGGCCGGGGTGTTATCATGGTTTCGACTTATCTTTAATCTGGAGGTCGAAACACATGGAAAAGAGATACCCCGGCACCATTCTGGCAACGGCCTGCGTCCCCTGGACGGAATCTTATGAGATCGATGAGCCAGTCTTTATTGCTGGTGTCAGAAAGCTGCTTGATCAGAATCTGCGCCACATCTACCTGTTCGGTACTGCCGGAGAAGGTTATGCGGTCAGCGACAGGCAGTATCAACGTCTGGTCACATTGTTTGTTCAAGCCATGGATCGGCCGGACTGCCAGCCGATGATCGGCCTGATCTCCTTATCTTTTGAGACGATGAAAGAACGGCTCGCATTTGCCTATGCGCAAGGTATACGCGACTATATGTTCGCGTTTCCAGCCTGGGGAGCCCTGCAGGATGATGAGCTTGACCTGTTCTTGCACGATCTGCTGGATCCTTATCCTGACTGTCGCTTTCTCCACTATAACAACGTACGGAGCAAACGCCTGCTGTCGGCAAAGGAATACGAGGTGCTGGCAGAAACGTTCCCCAATCTGGCCGGTGCAAAATACAGTACCGGTGATCTGTCTGTCATCTTGTCACTGGCCGCAAACCCATCGCCGCTTCGCTTTTTTCTGACCGAAACAGGTTTCAGCTACGGCAGCCAGATCGGTGATTTTGGTCTATTGCTGTCGATCGGCAACTGCAATCTGCCGCAAGCCTGGCGCTATTACGAAGCGTGCCTTGCCCATCAGACAGAAGCTGTCATCCGGATGCAGCAGGAACTGTCTGAAATGACGCAAAAACTCAAAGCGGTTGTTGGACCAGGGATCAAGATTGACGGCAGCTATGACAAAATATTCTCTAAGATTCAGGACCCTGCGTTCCCGCTGCGGTTGCTGCCCCCGTATATCGGAACGACCGATGAGGCTTATCAGGCGTTTTGCGCCTATCTGAGAAAAGAACAACCCGCATGGATTGACGCCTGACGCGTCATCCAGACGGGCTGATTCATCTGCTCAATGGGTTGATTTTATTTGTTTTCAGGGTTTTTGCGAACCGTGATGGTGCACTGTGCCTTGTCTGTCCGTGACAGATCGATATCATACGTAAAACCCAGCGGTTCAAGAACCCTGCGATACAAGACATCGCAGTGTTCGCAGTAGTCCGGATAGGGTTCCATCTGGGTCAATTCCAGTAACCGTCCTTTGGAAGGACAGGCCTGCATATCAATTTCAAAAAAGCCGTTTTCTTCATCAAGCGTCATGACAAAGGTGGCGGCTTCTTCGTTGAGTGCCAGGCTCCAGTATTCATAACAGCCGCGCAGACCTTTTTGTGTGGCGAGATCGCGCAGATTGTCCAGGTAATTGTCGGATAAATATTCCCAGAACGTGACAACAGCCTTTTTACCTGCGAGCTGGTCAAGAAAGCTGAAGTAGGCGCTGTAGGCAGGAATGAATTCTGTGCAGGAGATCATCGCTGGTCCCTCCTCTCAAATCGCTGGATGCAGGCTCCGGTCGATGCATCATAATCAATCAGCCTGGCTTGATAAGGTGTTCCGTCGCAAATCGCTTCATTAACCACTTCGTGGGTCAGGTGGAACAGTGGCGAAACAACGTCTCCGGAGGCCTGGATATGTGCCAGCGCCGGGCAGCGTCTGACTTTGATGTCCAGCTGCTGACCATCGTCTGACGGCTCGATCGAGACATCACCGCCCTCGATGGCATAAATCGATTCGAAATGTTTTTGCAGCGGATCAAGTCCCTGCTCCTGAATAGCCAGTCTCAGTGGTGAATAAAAATCTCGCGCAAATGTACGGAGATAATCACGAACCGCCTGTTCGCCGAAATTCTTCTCCAGATAAATCAATGCCTGGTTAAGTGCTTTGTGGAAATCCTTGTGCAGGTAGACATTATCTTCTGCCCGCCGTTCCATCCTCAGTACGCCCATCGCCATCACCTCTTATCAGATAAATTTTTGATAAACCAAACACAGATGGTTTGATTTCAACATATCCTGATAGCCAGTAAATGTCAAGATAGTTAAAACGTTATAATTATTGCACAGCCATCTGAAAACCAGCCGGTTCAAAACGGATAAACCGGCTGAAAGTGCTATAGAATACCTGTTGCAGATGATAACAGACTGGTGAAAAAGACTTGACGAAACTAACGAACTTGCGTATCCTGAAACTGGAAATTAAAACGGTTTAAAACCGGATGAAACAGAGGCTGTCCATGGGCGGTTATACCAAAGTGACAATCAAAGATGTGGCTACAAAAGTCGGTGTATCCGTAGCAACCGTCTCGCTGGTTATCAGCGGCAGTCCGAAAGTCGCAGCCAAAACCCGCCGAAAAGTACTGACAGCGATCGATGAACTCCAGTACATCCCCAATCAGAACGCAGCGTCTTTGCGTAAACAAAACAGAGACGTGTTTGCTGCGCTGATTCCTGACCTCAATAATCCTTTCTATCTGTCTATTGTTCGCGGTTTAAAAGACCGCTGCAGCCGACAGGGAATTGTGCTGCACATATCCGAAACACGTCATGATTATGACATCGAAAAAGCCGAACTGCACTTTTTGAGAGGGGTTCAGACATCCGGATATGTGTTTATCGGAACGGTTCTTGATGACGATCTGATCGATTCCCTGACCCATTGCCGCGTTGTGACAATCGATAAGGTCTACGGTCAGAAAGACCGCTATCCGCAGATTCTCTTCAATAATGCCGCCTGCATGGAACAGGCCGTTACCTATCTGGTCAGCCAGGGTTGCCGGGATATCTGGTACATCACGCCGCCCATCTGGACACACAGCCAGCAGGAACGGCTGAGAGGATATCAGCAGGCCATGCATCAGGCGCAGCTGCCGTACAGCGAAAAGGTCTGTATTTCATATGACAGCCAGATGAACATGATGGAAGCCGGCTACATCCAGATGAAACAAATCCTGGCCAATCATCAACCGGACGCTGTGATCGCCGCATCCGATTTATATGCAATCGGCGTTATGAGGGCCGCCCGCGAACAAAATCTAAAGATGCCGGAGGAATTGTCAATTGTCGGTTTTGACAATACACTCTACGGTCAGTACAGCCATCCGCCGCTGACCACGTTCAGCCTGCCGCTGAAACGGATGGGCGAAATGGCTTATGAACTGCTGACACAGGACAGCAGCCATTCGGCAGGAAAGATGTATGTCACCGCTGATTTCATTATTCGAGACAGCGTCAGACAATAAACAATCAATCAGGAGGAACACACACATGCTGCAAGAAGGTTATTACACCGCATTGGGAACACCGCTGGACGAGAATGGCCGGTTTATTCCGGAAAGCTTTGCCAGGCAAGTAGATGATCAAATCCAGTTTAACGCATCAGGATTGCTGATCATGGGATCGATGGGCCTGGGCGTCTACGTGCGTCAGGAGGATTATGTTTCAGTTGCCCGAACCGGTATTGAAGCGGCCGCAAAGAGATGCCCGGTTTTTGTCGGCGCGACAGACACCTGCATCGGACGCGTTTGTGACCGAATAGACGCTTTGAAGGGGCTGGACATTGACGGTATTGTCATGACTGCACCCTACTATCATACCGTGACGGACAAAGAGCTGATTAAATTTTACAGTACCGTCGCAAACCATTCACCCTATCCGGTTTATCTGTATGACCTGCCGGTCGCTGCCCGCAATAAAGTGACGATTGAGACGATGAAAGGCCTGCGGGCTGTCAGCAATATCAAGGGGATCAAGACGGCCGATATCGAACTGGCACATTGGCTCCAGGGACAAGTGGCGGAAAAAACCTTTGCAGAAGACTTTCGGGTTCTTTACAGCGGCCTTGATACATTCGATACCGCATACGCAGACGGCGTGAAACGCAATCTGGACGGTATGTTTGCCTGCACCGGCAAAATTGCCCAGAAGATGTATCAGCAACTGTCCGAAGGAGATTTGGCAGCCGGTTCTGAGCGCCTGAAGGAAATCATCGGACTGAGAGATGTATTTGCATCTGAATTGATTCTGCCGTCCTTTACCTATGCGATGAATCTGCTCGGTTACCAGGGGTATTTCCATCAGGATTATTTTGAAATGCCCAGTCCTGAACAGAAAGAGAGAGTCAAATCATACATGGAGCGATATGACCTGATCTGATTCCGGTCTAACGCTGGAATCGGAAATCACATCAGCCTGCCACAGTGTCTGTGGTAGAATGATGGTATAGACAGTCATCGGATGGTTGGAGAGACATGAACATGAACATGATCGGCATTGATCTGGGAACCACTGGCTGTAAAAGCATGATTTTCAACGATCAGGGCGAGATTCTGGCTGAGCGATATGCTGAGTATGAACTGGATCACACCTCTGAAGGATATATTGAACAGGATGCTGAAATCTGGTGGATACTGGTTCAGCAGGTCATCCGCGAATGTGTCTCGGAAGCAGGCGCGAATGCTGCCCGGGATGTCCGCGGCGTCAGCGTCAGTTCCCAGGGCATCTCGTTTGTCCCCGTTGATGAATCAGGTCACACGCTGGCACCCGCGATCAGCTGGCTGGACAACCGGTCTGTCGGGCAGACCCGCCAAATCCGGCAGTTTTTTTCAGAATCCGAAATCTTCACACGAACCGGCAAGCGAATCAGCCCTGCTTACACCTTGCCGAAACTTATGTGGCTGAAACAGCATAAACCATCCGTTTACAACAAGGCGACGAGATTTTTACTGCCGCTTGATTTTATCACGGAGCGGCTGACCGGTGTGGTCTGTACGGATTATGCGATGGCCTCTGGTACGATGGCTTTCAATATCCGGACAGGCCAGTGGGATGATCTGATTCTGCAGACCTGCGGCATTGATCGTCAGAAGCTGCCGCCGGTAGCTGTAACCGGCAGCCGTGTCGGAACCCTGAAACCAGCAGTTGCCCGATCGCTGGGGCTGCCTGATTCCGTTGCTGTTTTTCTTGGGACACAGGACCAGAAATGCGCAGCACTGGCGGCTGGTATTGAGCCCGGCGTGGCAACCATTTCCCTCGGCACAGCGAGCGCGATCACGACGATGAGCCATCACCCGATCCTTGATCAGGCGATGCGAATCCCTTGCTTTGCCCTGGGTGCGGATCGCTGGGTTCTGGAATCCGTGATCGGGACAGCCAGCGTAACCTTCAAATGGCTGCGCAAAACCATGATGTCCGATCTGAGTTATTCAGAAATGGATGATCTGGCTGAACAGGCCCCGATCGGATCGAATGGTGTTCAGTTTTATCCGCATTTTGAAGGTGCGGGAAGTCCGTTCTGGCGCAGTGATCTGCGCGGCTCTTATCAGGGACTGTCGCTGGCAGCCAGTCGAAATGATATCATTCGTGCCCTTCTGGAAGGCATCGCGTTCCAGATCAAGACAAATCTGCTTGTCCAGGAAGACATAACCGGCATCCCGATTCATACCATCCGCATCTTTGGCGGCGGATCGAAGAGTGATTTATGGTGTGCCATCATTGCTGCTGTGAGCGGTATACCGGTTGAACAGATGGAAGCTGAGATTGCCAATCTCGGTGCCGGACTTCTGGCACTGCAGGCGCTGACCGAAGGAGAAGCCCGCGGGATTGAAACGTTGACAAAGCCCATCTGCGTCTTTGAACCTGATCCGCTGCAGCATGATCGTTATCAGCCTTTTTACACCACATACCGTCAAACAGAAAACATTATCACACAATTAACAAAGTCCAGCGGTAAATAGTCAATAGACTTTTTACATATATGAACATTGAAAAGTGAATAGTTTCGAATCGAAAGTGAGGAAAAAGATTTCAGCAAACAAACCTGCTTGGGAACAAGCTCAAGCAGGTCGAATAGGCAGAACCATGCTAATCCTGCCTGGGAATATAGATGCGGTTGTCACGCAGCAGAGCGTAGACAACGCGGACAAATTTTCTGGCAGTCAAGACGAGTGCGCGTTTTCCTTTTGACCTGGGTGTCTCATCGTACTTACGGGCGAAGAATGCCTTTAGTTCGGGATCGTGCTTCCGAACATGGTTTGTTGCCTCGATGAGGTAATAGCGCAGATAACGGTTGCCACTGTGAACGAGGTGAGTCTGCTCGGCTTCAAACTTGCCTGACTGGTGTCTTGACCAGGAAAGACCGGCATAGTTGGCAAGAGCAGCCTGATCCTTGAACCGTGTGACATCCCCGACTTCGGCAAGAATACCTGCCGCATAAACGGGGCCAATTCCTTTTATCGATGTCAGCGTGTTGGGAATGCCTGTCATTTGAGTTTCGATGAGTTTGTCATAGTCCTTGAGTTGTTGAGTGTAGAAGCGAATCGTTTGAGCCTGCATGGCAAGAACCTGGTTGACCGAGTCCTGAATGGCTTTGGGCAAGCGGTAAGACGAGCGTGCAGCCTTCTGGATCTCTTTGGCCAAGGCTTCTGGATCAACAAAATGACCTTTACCCTTTTGGTTAAGGAATTCAGCAAGCTCTTCGAGAGGGGTATAGGCTATCTCATCAACGCTCTCAAATTCATTGACCAGCTCGATGGCAGTTGTACCAAAGTTGTCAGACAATGGTGAATCCTGAACCATGGTTGAGAATTTAAGAAACAAAGTCTGCAGGTAGCGATTTTTCTCTCGTGACAGGTCTTTAGCCACCTGGAACCTTGAACGGGTCAGTTTTTGCAAAGCCAGATACTTTTCATCCACGACAGTACCTTTCAGGCCTATACGCCCAAATCTCAAACTGTCGGCTATAACAAAAGCATCCATGCTGTCAGTCTTGGGAAGCTCTGAGTAAGATTTCTTGAAACGACTGACCTGCTTGGGATTTAAAAGCCTCACAACCTTCTCGGAACGAGGGATCTGATTTGTTTCGCGAAGGAACATGGCAATTTGGTCACCGTAGCAGCCAGTTGCTTCAAGACCAAAGTTGAAAAAGCTGACAGGTCGGGTACGTCTTGTTTCCAACAGTTGTTGCACAAGCTCGTGGCTGCCGGTAAGAGAATTCGCAAAGGAACGTTGCCACAGCTTGTTGCCAGAATGATCCATAACGTGAACCGAATTGCTTTGCTGACTGACATCAATGCCGATGAAAATTGTGCCTTCCATATGTTTCACCTCCCTTCAAAAAAGACTGAAGGTCGGTTGAAAGCAAACGCCCTGGGCAC
>JAAYBY010000232.1 GCA_012729935.1 Clostridiaceae bacterium
CAAAACACAACGGGAAAAGTACAATGCATTTCTCGATCTCTACCGCATGAGCAGCTCAATCAACAGCAGAAACCCGATCATAAAAGATCCGGATACCGCCGCCGCGTTCTTTCACTAAGTCATGGACAAGATCCACGAACGCGAGTCTTTTATCGTCGCCGCTCTCAACACCCGCAACCGCGTCATCGACTACGATGTCGTCTCCATGGGATCGATCAACAGCTCGATCGTCCATCCGCGCGAAGTCTTCAGAAAAGCGATCATCAACAAGGCGAACGCCATTTTAATTTGTCACAATCATCCGACGGGCAATCTCTCGCCCAGCCAGGATGATATCAGAGCCACCACAAAACTGGTGGAAGCAGGCCAGATGCTAGGCATCCCGGTCATGGATCACATTATCATAACCGGCCTCAACAAGGATGACGCCTACTCATTCAAACAAAACAGCCTGATGGAAGAACCCGAGGTCTATACCGCTGAGCCGGTGGTATCGGAACAGGCGCTGAAGTACAAAACAACGAAGGAGAAAATGAAGGAAATCACCGATCGGCTCGAAGAAGGCATCCGCGATATCTTCGAGAGCGGTAAGTATCAGCAGTACCTGCAGACCATGTCGAAGTTCCACAGATACTCGCTCAACAACACGATCCTGATATCCCTGCAAAAGCCGGATGCCACGTTGGTGGCAAGCTTCAACAAATGGCGCGATCAGTTTGGACGCAATGTCATAAAGGGCGAACGTGGTATCCGGATCATCGCACCGGCACCATATAAAATGAAGCAGAACATGGAGAAGATCGACCTAAAAACCAAGCAACCGGTAAAAGACGCCCAAGGCAACACGATATATGAAGAGAAAGAGATAAACATGCAGGGTTTCAAAGTTGTATCTGTCTTTGATGTCTCGCAGACAGAAGGCGATCCACTGCCGGAGCTGGCTAGTCCGCTTGAAGGCAGTGTTAATAAATATAAGCTGCTGCTTACCGCGCTTCGTAAATCTTCACCGGTACCATTAGACTTTGCCGATCTTAATCCCAGTACCGATGGCGTATTCAACATGGAGAAAAACCAGATCAAGATCCGATCCGGCATGAGCGAGGTTCAGACTGTCTCAGCCATCGTGCACGAGATCGCGCACGCGAAGCTTCACAGCCGTCAGAACACGCCAGATCACAACGATCCAAACAGCCCGCTGCCAGACAATCATACGAGAGAAGTCGAAGCAGAGAGTGTTTCTTTCGCGGTCTGTTCTGCCCTGGGAATCGAAACCAACGACAACAGCTTCGGCTACATCGCTGCCTGGAGCAGGGACAAGGAGCTGCCCGAGCTGCGCGCCTCGCTCGAACGCATCAGCAGAACAGCCTCCGAACTGATCGACGATATCACCATCAATCTCGAAACACTGGCAAAAGACGAGCCCGCCGCCGAGTACGCGCCGGAAAAAGCATCAGTATCAACCCATGACGAAAATTCGATCATGAACAAGCAGTATCCGGATAACATATTTGAACCAAGCGCTGCCAATGGCGTGTATCAGATTTATCAGATCAAGGCTGAACCGCATTTGAAATATCATCGATTCACATCGCTGAAAAAGCTCAGAGCGATGGACGAGGATGTCGACATCACTAACTATAATTGTGTTTACCAGAGTAGCCTGACATCAACTGAAAAAGTGACCGATAACCTTGATGCGATCTTTGAGAAATTCAATGTTGACCGACCAGAAGATTTCAGAGGATACAGTCTCTCAGTCAGTGATGTCATTGTGATCAAGCATTCAGATCTGGTAAAAGCCTACTATGTCGATGATATCGGCTTCAAGGAAATACCTAAATTCCTTGACCAATCTGATATGACGATATCAGGCGAGAAGCTGCCCACTACAAACAACCAGGATAACGCATTAAGAAGTCAGCAGCAGAAAGAACCAGTGCAGAGAGAGAAAGCGTCTCTAAAAAACCGGCTTAAGGATAGTTATCAAAAACGAACAATCAGCAAACCGAATGAGTTAAGCAAAGAATCATCAATCGAGCGCTAAAGCAGTAAGAATGGAGTGAGCAGATGCCTCGCAGAAAACGCAATGTACCGATATATTTCATGGTCACCGAACAGGAGCATGAACAGATCAAGAGTAAAATGCTGCAATATGGCACCAAGAATATGGGCGCTTATCTGCGCAAGATGGCGATCGATGGCTATGTTGTCAGACTGGATCTCGCGGATGTCAAAGAGATGGTATCGCTGCTCAGGTATAGCAGCAACAACCTGAATCAGTACACCAAACGAGCCCATCAAACCGGCAGAGTTTATCTGACGGATATCTACGACCTGAAAAACAGCTTCGAAAGACTATGGGAAATGGCGGATCAGATTATGACCCGCCTATCCCGGATCAAATAGAAATTTGACAACATAGACAGACCCGGTAAAAGTCGATAAAGTCAAAGTAGAGCTATGAAGGGAGGCTTCCAGTTATGAAATTCTTATTGAAGATAATTCTGTTTCCTGTAATGATTATGCTGACAGTATTTGTCGGTATCTGCCGGCTGCTCAATCAGCTATCCAACATGGTTTTCATGCTGGCAGCTCTCCTTATTCTACTGTTTGGACTGGCAACAATCCTGTTAGCCCATGACATGTCGAACGGTTTGATACTAATCGCCATCGCTTTTATCATTAGTCCCTTCGGTCTGCCACTGATTGTAACTTTCCTGATCGAAGTTCTAGGATTATTCAAAGATATGATCAAGGCAATCTAAATTCTAAATAAAAATATCATTTATTGAGCGGCGGTAAAACTGTCGCTTTTTTATATGGAGGAACAGATATTGGCAACAACAAGGCTGATACCGATGCATGCGATCAAAGGTCAGAGTATTGATCAGACGGTTCATGGGCGTATTCGTTATGCGATTAATCCCAAGAAGACTAACGATGGCTCTCTGGTAAAAAGCTTCGGCTGTGATCCGAAAACTGCGGTATCTGAAATGCTTCTCTGCAAAAGGGATTATGCAACTTTCTCCGGCAGATCGGATGAGAAGAAGAGCGATGTGGTGCTCTATCAGATCCGCCAATCTTTCAAACCTGGAGAAGTTACCGCTGAGCAGGCGCTTGATATCGGTATGGAGCTTGCCCGGCGTTTTACAAAAGATAAATTTCAGTATGTTGTCGCGACACATACTGATCATGCCCATACTCACAATCACATTATCTTCAACTCGACCGCCATCGACGGTACTAAGAAGTTCAGAAACTTCTATGGTTCAAGTCAGGCTATTCGCAAACTAAGCGACCTGATCTGTATTGAGAACAGCTTGTCTGTTATCACCAATCCGTCAGATAAACATCAGGACTATGGTAAGTGGCTGGGGAGCAAAAAGCCGGAAACCTATCGAGACAAACTAAGAAAAACAATCAACGGGATCATGACCAAGAAGCCAACAGATTTCGATCAGTTTCTCTGGAAATAACGGCCAGTTTGAGCCAGTGTAGCGGAGATCATTGGGCCGATGTTTCGGAGCAAAATGGGCCATCATAGCGGAGATCACTGAGCCATCCTGTAAAATTGATCTGTGCGTTACAGCACAA
>JAAYBY010000025.1 GCA_012729935.1 Clostridiaceae bacterium
GATATTCCATTTGTGATCACCTATTGGATGATGATTTTTCTGGGCGTCGGCATGAGCCGGGTCATTTACCGTCTGAAGAAAAATCCCGGGCAGATGGCTCCGGCACTGGGCTTGCAGTCTGGTAAGCGCCGCGACGGCACGAACCCCGCATCACAAACAGACGATACGATACGCGTGCTGGTGATCGGAGCCGGCCATGCCGGCAGCCAGATCCTGCGCGATCTCTTTGACTATCCCGGCAAGCGGAAACCGGTTGCCCTGATCGATGACGACCGGCACAAACACGGCATGACGATCAACGGCGTGCCTGTGATCGGCGGGCGTGACATCATCGCGGATGCGGTTCGTGAAAATCAGATCGGCGAAATTCTGCTGGCGATTCCCAGCGCACCACGCGAAACAATCCTGGAATTGGTTCAAATCTGCAACCAGACCGGCAGTAAACTGAAGATCCTGCCTTCACTCAATGAAATTATCAGCGAGAAGGTGACGATTCAGGATATCAAAGATGTTGATATCGCTGATTTGCTTAGCCGACAGGAGATCGTCCTCGACATTAACCGGATTGCCCAGTACATCGCCGGACGTACGGTTATGGTAACCGGCGGCGGCGGATCGATCGGATCTGAACTGTGTCGGCAGGTAGCACGATTTTCACCGCATCGCATGATTATTTTTGATATCTATGAAAACAATGCCTATGAGCTGGAACAGGAGCTGCGCGCCGCTTATGGCGATCAACTGACGCTGCAAGTGTTGATCGGTTCTGTTCGCGATACACATCGTCTGGACGAAGTGATGGATGCCTATAAGCCGGACATCGTCTTCCATGCCGCTGCACACAAGCATGTTCCTTTGATGGAGGACAGCCCCGGGGAAGCGGTCAAGAATAATATCTTCGGTACTTACAACACGGCTCTTGCGGCAGCCAGGCACCATGTTTCGCGCTTTGTTTTGATCTCCACCGACAAAGCGGTCAATCCGACCAATGTCATGGGTGCGACCAAGCGAATCGCCGAGCTGGTGATCCAGTCACTGGCACGTCAGTATCCGGAAACGCAGTTCGCTGCGGTACGCTTCGGCAATGTTCTGGGCAGCAGCGGCTCGGTCATTCCGATCTTCAAACATCAGATTCAAAACGACCGGCGGGTCACGGTCACGCATCCGGAAATCACACGCTATTTCATGACGATCCCGGAAGCAGCGCGACTGGTGATTCAGGCCGGTGCGCTGGCCAATGGCGGCGGTATCTTTGTCCTGGATATGGGTGAGCCGATCAAGATCGACGACCTCGCCCGCGATCTGATCCGCCTGTCCGGACTGGAGCCGGAGACGGATGTTAAGATCGAGTATACAGGTCTCCGCCCCGGTGAGAAGATGTTTGAAGAACTGTATATGGATCATGAAAGTATGACAAGAACCGTTCATGAGAAGATTTTCGCCATGAAACCGGTCGTCGACCATGAACAGCTGGAACAGGAGATGAAGCGGCTGGCTCGGGTGATCCGCTGGTCCAGCGATCAGTTCAGCGCATTCACCGATGAACTGCTTCGCAAGCTGTCTGAAACGCAGCCGGTCTGGACAGAACCCGGCGACTTGACAGACGAGGGCTTATGAAGATCAAGCGCTGGCAAGAGCGGACGAAAAAGGGGAAGATCGTCGTCGGGACTGTGACGATTCTGCTGGTCACCCTTGTGACAACAGGCGGCATATTTGCCTGGAAGGTCAGTCACGTGTTTCGTAATCCGGTGCCGATCGAGACACGACCGTCCGGTCAGACAGGCTTGTCTCAGCCAACACTCAAACCGATTACCGGCACACCATCCGATCTTGATACAGACTATACCATTGACGTCCCGGAGCCGACGCGCAGCCCGATCTATCAGGCAGATGCGATCGATCCGGATGTCCTGAACATTCTTTTGATCGGTTATGACACCCGACCGGGCTTCGAAACAGGCAATTCGGATGTCCTGATGGTGCTCAGCTACAATCAGCGGGAAGACACCGTCAAGCTCGTCTCGTTGATGCGTGATCTCTGGGTACCAATCGAAGGACACGGTTCTGATCGGATCAACGCGGCCTTTCCGCTGGGCGGCGAAGGCTTGATCATCAACACGGTTAACGATGTCTTCGCGCTGGACATTCAGCGTTATGTGACGATTCGCTTTGAGGCTTTTGCCTTAATTGTCGATTATCTCGGTGGCGTACCAATCGATCTGACCCGCTCGGAGGTTTCGTACATCAACAAACACGTCGACAACCCGAAACTGGCGTATCAGTCAGGTGTCCAGATGTTGAACGGTCAGCAACTTTTGATGCATGTGCGTAACCGCAGTGTCGGTAATGC
>JAAYBY010000233.1 GCA_012729935.1 Clostridiaceae bacterium
ACATGGATAACCTGACTTTCTGGTATAACCAGGCGGATATGGATGCAGAAGAATATGAAATGATCAAGATCCTGGGTACGTCACCGGATGGGAATTTCTATGGGTTCCCGGCTTATATGAACGGCCTTGGTGATGTTATTCAGTACATGACCAACATCAACCGCACCTGGCTTAATACGCTTGGGTTAGAGATGCCGACCACGACCGAAGAATTCCGCAACGTCCTGATCGCGTTCCGTGACCAGGATCCGAACCAGAACGGCCAAAAAGATGAAATCCCCTTCATGGCCGGCCCGGCCTGGAGCGGCAATGTCTGGCAGGAAATCATTAACTGCTTCGTTTATTGGGATCCGTGGTATTCGACCTCCTATTTCAACGTGACCGACGGCACCCTCTGGGCTCCGTTTATAACGGATGAGTGGCGCGATGCGATGCGTTATCTGCGCGGCCTCGTTCAGGATGGCCTGATGAGCGAGCTTTCGTTCTCGATCACGGGTGAAGAAATGCGTGCTCTTGTTGACCTGACCCCAGAACAGACGGACACCGTCGGTGTTGTCGGCGGCCACTACATTGTCCTCTGGGCCAGTGGCAACGAGCATGTCTACAATTGGGATGTGCTACCGTCCCTGAAAGGTCCGGCTGGCGTGACCTATCAGCCGACCCGCACCCCGAACTACCAGTTCAGCACCTTTATCACCAAGGACAACAAGTATCCGGAAATCTCGTTCCGCATGTTCGACTACTGGTGGGAAGAAAAACGCAGCCTGATCACCCGTTATGGTGAGCCCGGCGTTCATTGGGACTATTACAAAGACGACCCGGAAGGCTTCAAGGCAAAGTACCCGTACTTGGCGGCCGGCGCCGTTGCCCAGGGCCTTGACTTCGGAAAACACACTCAAATCCCCGATGTCCAGAATCCTTGGACATCAACCGAACCACACAAGTCGATCTGGAACTCCCATTTCTGCTGCGGGTTACCGTCACGTACGTATAGCTCAGGCGTTTCTGTAGCTCCGATTGCTGCAAACTGGGCTGAGGCCAAGGAAAAAGGCCTTGGAACTGAAGCACATCGGCTTTATATGAATGTCAATTATTACCAGCTCCGCAACGGCCTTGAGCCCGAGCAGACTGCAAAACGGCTACTCTTCACACAAGAAGAAGAGGCTGCAATCAACGAGATGCGTACAACGATCAACAGCTACATCGGTGAGACTGTCGCCTTGTTTGCCACCGGTGCGATGGACATCGAAAAGGATTGGGACGCCTATGTGCAGACCTTGAAGGATATGGGTCTCGACACCTATCTGCAGACGTCTCAGGCCGCTTACGACAGAATGTACAAGTAAGACAATTGCACTTGTTTAGGCAGATGCGCGATCGAGAAGAAAACATGAATTAGTTGGCTGGACGGGGGGGACTTCGGCTTGAAGCACATTACGGCTTCATGCCGGCGCTCCCCCGTCAAAACGATCAGGCATGCCGGCCGGATGCTTACGGCACGGGCATATGTTTTAAGAAGCAGGGAGGAAGACGAGTGGCTAATACCATGAAGTCAAGTGCAGTCTCGCTTGCCGGCAAGAAGCGAAACAAGGGTAAAAGCTGGACGAGCCAGTTTGTACGCAATTACCAGTTGCATCTTTTTATGCTGATCCCAATAGCATACATCATCATCTTTAACTATGTCCCTATGTTTGGTATCCAGATTGCCTTTAAGAATTTTTCGCCTGGCAAAGGTATCTGGGGTAGTCCATGGGCCGGACTTGTCCATTTTCAGACATTTTTCAAATCATACCAGTTTCAGCGTGTCATCGTGAATACACTTCGTATCTCCATCTATTCGCTCCTTGTCAATTTCCCGTTACCCATCGTCCTGGCCCTGATGTTGAATACGGTCCGAAATGCCCGTTTTAAAAAGACGGTCCAAACGGTTACATATATCCCTTACTTCTTATCCATGGTGGTTGTCGTCGGTATGTTGGTTCAATTTTTAAACCCGATGACCGGTGTATACGGTACCGTTTACCGCCTGATAACCGGGTCGGCCAGCTATCCGCCGAGTATCATCCAAAAACCGGGCTCGTTTATTCATCTTTACGTCTGGTCGGGCGTCTGGCAGTACCTGGGCTGGAACTCGATCATCTATATTGCCGCCTTGTCAGGCGTTGACCCGCAGTTGCATGAAGCTGCTCAAATTGATGGCGCCAGCCGCTTTAAACGGATTTTAACGGTTGACTTGCCGGCCATCATTCCGACGATCAGCGTACTGCTGATCCTCAACGCCGGCAGTCTGATGAGCGTCGGCTTCGAGAAAGTCTACCTGATGCAGAACAATCTGAACCTGATGCAGTCCGAGGTTATTTCCACCTATGTTTACAAGGTTGGCCTAACATCAGGCATGGGTAATTTTTCATACGCAACTGCGATCGGACTTTTCAACTCGATTATCAATTGCATATTGCTGGTACTCGTGAACTGGCTGTCAAAGAAAACAAGTGAAAACAGTACCAGTTTGTGGTAATGGAGGGATACAGGCATGGCCATATTAGCTACAAAGAAAAATAAGATCCAGGATTCTGCCGAAGATAAAGTCCTTTATGCTGTGGTCAACACTTTCCTTATCGTGTTTATGCTGGTGGTGGCCTATCCATTGATTTTTGTCTTGTCTTCGTCATTTTCATCAGGGGAGGCAGTCTCAGCCGGTCGCGTTCTGTTGTGGCCTGTTGATTTTTCCGTGCGCGGCTATGAAGCGGTATTTAAGCACAAGAACATCCTGACCGGTTACCGCAACACCTTGCTGTATACCGTGATCGGCACCATGTTCAATATCGCGGTCACCATGATCTGCGCCTATCCGCTGTCACGCCGAGATATGCAGTGGAAGCGCTTTTACATGATTATCTTCGTGATCACGATGTATTTCGGCGGCGGTCTGATCCCGACTTACATCGTGATCAACAAGCTAGGCTTGATCAACACCTTTTGGGTCATGGTCGTTCCCGGCCTGATGGGCGTTTACAACATGATCGTCGCCCGCACATTCATTATGTCGACGATCCCGCTCGAGGTGCTTGAATCGGCCCAGATCGATGGCTGTTCCGACGTGCACTATTTCTTCCGGATCGTGCTGCCGCTGTCCAAGGCGATCATCGCTGTCATGGGCCTCTTCTACGGCGTCGGCCACTGGAACGCCTATTTCAACGCCATGATTTACCTAAGCGAGCCCAAGCGCTATCCGCTGCAGCTAATCCTGCGCCAGATCCTGGTCCTTAATCAGATTAACTACAACGACATGATGGACCCGGAGCTGATCGCGGCTAACATCGGCATGGCCGACCTGCTGAAGTATTCCCTGATCGTGGTCGCGACGCTGCCCATTCTGGCAATCTATCCGTTTGCTCAAAAGTACTTTATTAAAGGGATCATGGTCGGTTCGCTGAAAGGTTAGCGGTCTGCGAACCGATGAAAGCATAAAAAACGAAAAGAGGACAGGATCATGGATCAAAAGCTACTCGTCGGGATGAGCCAGAAGGACATCACCCCGCCTGCTCGCGTCAGCCTGCAGGGCCAGTTTCACACCCGGATATCGGAATATGTCGAGAGTCCGCTGCTGGCCAACGTCTTTGCGGCGGAATCCGCCGGCGACCAGATCGTCATCTGCGCCTGTGACCTGGTCGGAATCGGCCTTGATTTCGCGAATACAGTTCGGGCGAAAATCCGGGAAAGGTGCCCGGACCTGGATGCCGACAAGATTATTTTCAGCGCTACCCACACCCATACGGGACCTGAGTATTATCGCGTCGAAAAATCACTGCATGTCGCGGCGAAGTTCCTGCCGGAAGAAATCAAGTTCGTCGATTATGAGAAGATCCCGGACGATGTGTGGATGCAGGATAAATGCGGTCCGTTCATCGCCGACCGTTTGTGCGAAGCCGTTTGCGAGGCCTGGGAAAAAAGGCAGCCGGGTCAGATCAGCCC
>JAAYBY010000026.1 GCA_012729935.1 Clostridiaceae bacterium
CAAGCTAGTTTTTCGGAATCGCTCGCCTTGATTTCCCGCTCCTTGTTTCGGTTTGGTATCCAGACCGTAAAAGTCAGAACCAAAAGAACGACAATCAAAACCGCTGCTGCAGGAATCACCCACTGCAGCAGATCCGCCGGCTGAAACGATTCCCGAACAAAGGTCTCCTGATCATCTCCCAGGTCACCCTGGCGGATCAGGCGCTTTTTTTCACGCTCGCTTGCCATGCGAACACTGCGGTGCCGACGTGTTTTCTCGAGAATCTGACCGGAACCGGCCGATACGACGCGTGCGGGTTTAGGATTCCCTTCCTGCGTCTTGATTTCAACGTTATCTGCTTCGGACCATTCGGTCAGTGCTTTCTGGCTTTCCAGCGCCGTCGCCTGTAAAGATTCAGGCAGATAATTGTCTATTGCCTGGTTCACCCAGCGAAAAGCTTCTTTCATATCCCCAAGGCTGGCCAGACAATATCCCAGCATCAAGGCCGGTTGTGGAAACCGCGGATAGGTGGATGCCAGTTTTCGCAACGAAATTATGGCTATGTCCTGACTGTCCTGCTGCCAGTTATTAATTGCCTTATTATAGATGGAGATAGCCTGTTCCGTTTCACCAGGCGACGCGAACAAAGGGACATCGTCCTCTGAAAGGGGTTTAAATTGATTGATTTGACTGGCCCAATTCACCGTCAGGCCTCCTGTTCTAAATAGATCTGCCGAATTTCGCCGACCAGATACAGTGACCCAAAAACACACAGACAGGCATTTTGGCTGCGTGCCAGTTTCAATGCCAGGCGGGCACCGTCTTCAAGCGTTTCTGAAGAGCATACGGGTTCATTATAACGACTCAATCGGCCATCTGGCAATTCTTGAAGAATACAGCGAACTCGTTCGGCCAATTCTGCTTCCGGCAAAGCGCGTTCGTTAACCGGCCGTACGCAGACAAAGCCGGATAAATGGTATGGGTGATTAAGGATCATGGTCTGCAGCATACCTGTTACATCTTTATCTGCAAGCATACCAGCCAGGAAGACAACCGGTCCGTTGCCAACCAGTCGTTTCAGACTGTCTCTCAGCGCCTGGCAGCTTTGCACATTATGTGCGCCATCGATCAGGATCGGCGGATTCTGCCGGATCAACTCGAGTCGTGCCGGCCAGCGGGCTGCGGCAATTCCTTCTGCGACCGCCTGGTCATCAGCCAGTCCAAGTGCACGACAGGTGCGGACAGCCAGCATTGCATTCATGGGTTGTATGGTTCCCAGCAATCGAGTTGTCAGCTGCTGTCCAGTTTGCGTATCCATAAACGTCTGACCTGACCAGTCGTAATCAGTCAGCGAATAGTCATCTGGACTGATCAGATGCATCGGTGCCTGCAGCGTCTGACAGCGTTCCCTGACAACTTTTAGAGCACTCTCTTTTTCACTGGGCAGATGGGTTAAAGCCTGTGGATCATAAAGGAAAACGGGACAGCCTCTTTTAACAATACCTGCCTTCTCTGATGCAATTGATGCAAGAGAATCTCCTAAGCGTTCTGTATGATCATAGCCCAGAGCTGTGATGATGGACGCCAACGACTTTTCGATGATATTGGTCGCGTCCAGACGGCCGCCCAGACCGGTTTCAAGCACCACAATATCGCAGTCTCGTTCCTTGAAGTACAGAAAACCAACGGCGGTCAATAATTCAAATTCAGTCGGGTGTTCACCACCGGCAGCCAACATCCTGTCAACAGCTTCCGCTACCGTTGTCATCAGGCGCGCAAAGGATTCCGGTTCAATCTCTCCATGTGCTTCATCACTTTTTTTCTTTTCAAATCCTTCACGACCGTCAATAACACGGATGCGTTCCGTAAAGCGAACCAGATAAGGGGATGTGTAAAGTCCCACCCGATGATTGGCCGCTGCCAGAATCGAGCCGCAATAAGCGGTTGTTGTCCCTTTCCCGTTTGTCCCTGCAATATGTATAAAACGGAGCGTTTTCTGAGGATTGTGTAAAACGTGCATCAACTGCTGCATCCGTTCCAGATCAAGCTTGATGCCATATTTCATGGCAGATGCGAGAAACTGCCGGGCTTCCTGATAGTTCATTGATGATCCGCCTCCGGGTGTTTACTCTTTGTGAAAATAAAATATTTGCTGAGTACATAGTTGCCAATCATAACCAATATTTGTGTCAAGAGCTTGCTGATCAGTATCTCAATGCCGAAAAGTGTAAGGACAGAGCGCATCTGCATCAGATCTGTCAGGATAAACATGGCTCCGTATTCAAAGGCAAGTGCTGTTGCCAGTCGCGACAGGAGGAATTTACCGATTTCCTGCAAGAGAGGACCGTCCGATCGAAAAACAATCATTTTATTGGCAATAAATGCAAAGATGACAGCCGCCAGGATGGCCGGAAAATTGGATACCCACCAGCGTTCATGGCCTACCCAGGCGCTGAGCAACGCGAAGACACCCAGATTAACCAGGGTTGTGAGCACGCCGACGATGATGTACGCGATAACTTCTCTACAGAAAAGACGTCTGATCAGTTTTTGCAGCCACATGCCTAAATCCTCTTGATCGGCGGCGGCGGCAGTACCTGATCATCGTCTTCGCCAATATCCCTGCGACCGCGAGATCCCTGCCAGATTAAAACACCGACCAGTGCCAGGCAAATCAAGCCCATCACGGCCGTTGCCAGTGCCCAGGGATTGGCCTTGGCTGGTTCAGGTTCTTCACTCGGCTCAGGTGCCATTGACGGTGTAATGGCTTCGGTCGGTTTTGTTTCCTTGACTTCTTCTATATCATACGGGAGCAGCATCTGGCTTTGTGTGTCATAGCGATAGAATGACTGGTTGCCGTTGCTGTCCATCAGGTAAACCAGATAGACTGATTCTGTGAGCTGACTGGTTTTCCAGGCAGGCAGCTTTTTACCATCCAGCGTCAAAACGGTTGGTGTCCAGCTGTCCGGTATCGTCACAGACTCATCAGGTGTGACCACAGTCAGTGTTTGCGCCGGCACACTCAGCGTCAGGTAAGGCAGATACTCTCCACTTTTTGAGTCACGATAGTAAAAGCCATCGTCTACCGAATCGCGATACAGATAATACAACGTGAAATCCGCGCGCATTGATTTGTAGACCGGTACCATTTGACCATCTATCTGCTCAACTGATCGATAGAAGCCCTCCGGTGGATGCACGCCCTGTGGAACCTCGACAATCTGATACGGGCCATCGGGCAGAATGACCGTGACCGGTGGTGTCGGCGTTGGCTCTGGTGTTGGTGTCGCCTCCGGCGTCGGCGTTGCTTCCGGTGTCGGAGTCACCTCCGGTGTCGGTGCAGCCGCAGGCTTCTTAGCGACAATTGTGTAGGTTCTTGTTTCACCATTCTCTGCAGTGACAACGACTTTGATGGTATTGTTACCGGGAACGAGCTTACTGTTCCCACTGATCGATGTAACCGAAGCTGTGCTGTCAGCTGGCACTGCACTGACGCTGACCTTCGTCGTATCTTGAGATACCGTCATTGTGTAGCTTTGTACTGATGGATTGAAGGTTGGCTGGAGTGTTCCTGGGCTTACCTGCAGTGACTGAAGTGAGTTGTTATTTGATTTTTGAACAGGTTTTTTCACTTCGATTTCTAACTCAGTTTCAAATGAAACATGTATTTTTTGAAGATCTTTGTCCGAAAAACCTGTTGCAGATAGTATTTCGAAAATGCCTTTGCCTTCATCTTTTGATTTAAAACTTAAGCTAACTAACGAATTATTACCCTCTATAGGAATATACTCACCATCGGGATCAGCCCAAAACAATGTAACAGTACCAGCTGGTTGGCTATCTTCGGCTCTAAACGGTTCTTTTTTCTTATCAGTTCCTATTAATAAACTTGCACCAGAAAAAGTGAAATAATTCGGGTTATAGCTTATTTTTATATCACCAAAACTAGCCAAGCTATCTGCATCCGAACTAAACTGCATCACCATACGAAAGTCTTTACCGCTTTCAACAGTATTACCACTCTGCGATGAAAGATTTAATGCTCCAACATCGGCATATACTAACGTCGATATCATAAAACAAGTAATAAGAATTATCAAATAAGACGATATTAATTTTCGGGCTTTAGTCATCTAAAAGTCCTCCATTATGATTGATCAATTGTAAATTTCCTGAATACATGGCGGACGATGGCCGCGAGGTCAATCGCATTAATTTCATTGTCCCGATTTGCATCCGCTGTGCTAAGCTTTGGTTCATTCAAAGGTGTTTTATTTAACAAATGTCGTGTAATTGCCGCATAATCGATTGCATTGATTTCACCGTCACCATTGGCATCACCATATAGCATAACGGTGTATTCTTTGATCGTTTCATTGTTTCTAATGATCCGAAGGATGCCGCCTGTCCCAACAAGTCCCTGCCACGGGTTCCCTTGCGCATCCAGCAACACGGCTTCACAACCTGCCGGTGTGATTAAATCCGCCATAATTGATTCAACCGTATTAATACCATCAACTGGGTTTAACCCGCATATTGTTGTATCTTTAATAATAAGTGTATTTGCAGTTAAATCTTCGGGTGGTGGTGACGGTGTTGGTGTCGGTTGTGTTGAAGGATCTCCTCTTCTGGTTATTGAAACGGTATAGGTCCGCTGACTGCCGTTTTCTGCTGTGACGACAACTGGAAAGATGTTTTCGCCCACCGCCAGCTGCTTAACACCCGTTCCGCTAACCGTCGCTAATGATGTGACCAACGTGCCTGTCAGGTTAATGCTGGAGACATTGTTTTCAACGATGAGATCGTACTCGCCGGTATTTGCAGCAGTAAACCCTGGCGTCAGTTGATACCCTTCAACGATTAAAGACTTAAGCCAGTTGTTTGGATTCCTGATGTCGGGTAAAGCTGTTTTATCAGGCATATCCTTGAAAATAGGGATGGAAAACTTGATTGCGCTGTTCAAAAAATCCATGTCTCTGTAGGCATCATAAATTCGCAAAGCCTCATAGAATGGTGCCAGCACATTACCCATGTACTGGTGGTAATATAGTCTGCCATCTGACTTGTCGACATCGAACTTCTGCAGGTAGAGCGTATCCTGTTTCACTTTAATATAAGAGTTACCGATAAACAGAGATCCACCAATAATTGAGCGAAGCGGATCGACCCATGGGATCGGAGCATCTGGATTATTCGGATATAACGGATTTAATTCCGGGTATGGATTTAATCGAGTATTGGTCCGCGCATAGTTGAGGCCGTTTTTAACATTACCTAGAAGCACGTTGCTGGCATAGGCACCTATGTTGTAAAAATTGTAATGTCCGTCACATGCGAGATCCGTTGCATCAGGTGTATATGTGATTCCCCTGGCAGCATAAGCGGCTACCAGATCAGCTGAAAACGTGCCGCTGACTGAAGGGCTGCCGTTGCTGCCAACCTCAATTCGACTTCTCGAAGCCAGATGATACGGACTCACGCCAGAATAATCCGTTGAAGCAGCCTTCATAAACGCCTCGGAAAAAAGCATGCTCCTCGTCTCGTTTGTTGCCGCATCGACATAATTGAAGGCTTTGTTCCCCATAAAGGATCCGGCAAGTATTTTTTCAGTCCCTTCTTTCGTATGAATACTCGGGTCAAAGCTTAACAGTTCAAACTGAAAGATGTTCACCGGATCAAGAAAATTTCTTGGATCCATGAAGTAAGCCAGATATTCCTGGTTGCACATATTCCAGGCGGCATCATAAAGCGCCCATTGATTGGTCTCCCAGTTGTAAATCAGCGGTTTGTCCTCGTAGACTTTCGTTGATTTGTACCCATCGGCGAAACTTGTTGGTATTACGTTGTTGTTTGGAATTGATTCTTCACCAGCCAGCACTTCACTCCAGGTCAGATCAGTATGGCGTGCTTCAAATACCCAATTGGGATGTTGTGCATGAATGCGTCGCAACGGTTCTTTATAGCTTTCTGGAAAGCCCTGAGCTGTGAGGTATGCTTCGAAGTCCGGATTCTGCACATAAGCAACTTGCGACGATGTCAGTCTGACAAAACCAGCGACAATGTATCCGGTGTATTCTTTTCCCGCCTGAACGAAATGTATTTTGTACCATTGATCGCCATAGCCGCTTACATATAACCCTGTTGTTACTGACAATACGTCAAGCTGTTGTGCAGAATAGACCGTTGTGAGTTTCGGTAAAGATGTATTAGGCGTTTGCCTGACATTCGCGACTTGAGTCGTCACCACGCCTGTGCGGTTGATCGGTGTCTCTGTTTCAGCCTGAATCAGTGTGTCCGGCATCGCAAATAAACCTGTCTGACTGAGAACACTGATGATGATCAGCGTCAGGACCAGCAGGCGTCCGTACTTTCGTCTCTGGCGATGCGTCAGACAAGCGTTCGGCAAAACAAACCTCCTTCTCTTGAAAAGGCGATAGAATATCAGCATCAGGATATCATAAAAGGGCGTCATCTACATTACAGGATATTTAGCATTCTGTTATGTCTGTTATATCATTGTCATTTAAGGCAGCTGATCGGGTGTTATCGGCATATTGTCGAAGACTGGAATTCGAAAGACAAACGCTTCATCAATCAGGCCGAGCTCTAACCAGGCGTTTCTTGTTCGTCGACCTTCAGCCCAGGCCATCTGGATATTCTGTGCGTACTGATGAATGAAGAAACCACCTTCTTCAATCAGATCGAACTTCTGACCATACAGCGTATCCTGACCGATCGCGACGTAGCGTCGAGCAATCCACCGGGCACCGCCTGTTATGGCACGCTGAGGTGTCGTCCAAGGTAACAGGAACGCTGCTTCTTCTTCAGTGATTTCAGCCTGATCAGGATCAGCGCCAAACAGGGCATACCGGGCTCCGTTGATCTGTGCACCATTTGGCACTTCAGGATTTGGATATGAGCCGATGTTGTAAAAATTGTAGACGCCTTCATACCCTTCCAATGTACCTGTCGCCAGCGGAGACTGCGCCTGCCGTCCCATCTCCTGTATGATTCGGGATGCCAGAAAAAACGGGCTGATGTCGGCGTCCTGACCCGCCTCCAGAATCATGGCTGCATAATCAAGTGATGATTGACCTGCTTCCATGAAAGTTCCCTGAAGGATTTGTTCAATTCCTTCATGGGTGTGAATATTTTCAAGAAAGGTCAGTTTTTCAAATTGAAAAATGTTGACCGGGTCAAGAAAATTCTGCGGATTGGCGTAATAGGCGATGACTCGACGATCAGCGGCCTTCCAGCTGCTGCCGTCATAAACGGGACTACCTGGCTCCACCCAGCTGGCCGGTACAGAACCGGCATCGATCAGGCTGCGGTCCCGCTCATCCTGAGCGTCAATAAAATCTGTCCAGTCGATATTCGTCTGCTGCGCTTCAAACTGATAATTCGGATGCTGGATGTGCAGCCAGAAAAGCGGCGTGCGCCAATTTTGCGGGAACTGGTCCAGTGTTTGGTGAAAGCCATTCTGATCAGGCGGCCGAAGCACCTGCAGCGTGTAGGTTCTTTCTGTCTGGTCGAATCCGGTGACCGTCAATGTCAATATATTGATTGCGTCTTGAAGTTGAATGTCACCGGATGAATCCAATGCTTGTGGTTGTTGCTGATTCTGGACCAGCGAAATTTCAAGTTGAGCGGCGCTTCCCTCCATTGCGGTGGCTTTATAATTGAGGCGTTCTGTTTGAGGTGTCACATACAGAGCATATAGATCGGTGTCACGATCAAACAGCGGCATCATGTCAGTCGGTTCTCCATCAGCGAAATTCAGCTGGAACCGGGATAGACGGGATTCCGGATCGATAAGCGTTATCTCATCTGTGCCTATATTGCTTTGTTTACCGTTCGCGTCACGAACAGTTACTATGTCGCCTGACTGGTCAATGACGGCCAGTATCGCGTCCGGATTGCCTGTCAGATGTGCGGACTTCGGTGCGCTGACCAGTGTATAACGGATGGAAGTTGTCAAATCCGCCTGGTCTGCCTGTATCCGGACATAATAGGTTTCATTTGATTCTTTCGTTAAATCCGGGCGGAAAAACAGCGCACCCGGCTGCTGTGGTCCGGCAGAAGAGTCAGCCTTTTTCTCGTTCCATGCTGTAAAAAGAGATGCGTCAAGCGAGGCAGATGCCTGAAGCATGTTTAGCCGGATGGTGTCATCCGACCAGGGTTCGATCCTGAACCAGGATGTTTGACTGGCCATTCGCACAGATCCTGCCGGCAGCGGCTGGACGATCGGGACATGGAACGAGTCAAGCGGCAGCCACCTGCCGCGACCGTCTGCGCCAATACCGAGGACAGCCAGATCGTAATTACCCGGGCTCATCGTTTCTGTATCCCAGATCAAAGAGGATGTGTCCGCTGCCGTTGCCTCAGACAACAGTGTTCGCTGATGGATCGAGCCATCAACATAAAGGCGAAAAGCGACATCTGGACCTGTCGTCTCAGCTGTCATGTTCACAGCCATCTGTCC
>JAAYBY010000027.1 GCA_012729935.1 Clostridiaceae bacterium
GGGCCGGTGGCTTTTTCGTCGCCTTTTGTCGCTTGTACGGGCTGATTTGCGGGGGCGGATTCTGTCAAAATGGCTGCAGGAGGTGATTGGTATGCTGACACTGGAAAGCGCTATCGTTGTTCCGCTGACAATCTTGATTATCTGTGTGGCGTTGATGATTATTCCGACAGTCTATGACAGATGCCGAATTACGGCCCGCCTTGAGGTGCTGAACACCTGTATAAACCGTCAGGATGATCTGTTATACCGGATCGATCAGCTGACGGTAGCTGGGCAGTCGGCACCTATCCTGCAGACATCAGCTGAGAAGATGTTGTTGTACAGTTATCTGTTCCGCGATCTGGTCATCGGTGCGTCCGGATGGTTTCGCTGAGCGTGTCAAAATCTGGCCGTGAAAAACGAGCCGTCCGGTGCTTGGCGATGAGCAGGCGAGGCAGTATCAGCCTTCTTTTATGTGTTGTCATCACCGTGCTGAGTCTTATTTTTTCTGCATGGGTGACAGCTGCTCAGGCCAGACGAGTGGAAGCGGAACTGGTACGGGCGCTGTCTTCACAGATTGAATGTTCGCTGGCCGGGTATGACAGGCCGCTGCTTGACCAATTTGGTCTGTTGGGATTCAAGTCTGATGCGCTCAATGAACAGGTTTTCAATCAGTTGGTGCCTTTACTGAAAGAAACGGTCAGAATGGAGACGGTAGCCGGAAAACCACTGTTTGACAGTGAGCAGCTGGACAGTCAGATGGTGCGCCAGATGAAGACGAGACTTCCTCTGGTTTGGATCAATACGATCCAGCAGCGCATGAGTCAGCTGCAGGACTTTTTTTCAACCATCCTTCGAACCCGTGAAAACACGCTGTCATCCGCGACGGGTCAGTCAACCGGACAAATAATTGAACTGTCGCCAGGTATTCTCACAGGTGGTATGTCATCCGGGATTCAAGTAAAAGACGGCAAGTCAAGCCATTCATACGTGTCATCGATGTTCGAATCGATCTTTGCTTCGATCGATCAAGAGGCGGTTGGAGATGCAATTGATTCACTGACCGGTCCGCTGCTTGAGTCATTGGGTCAGAACATCCTTGATGAGATCACCGAGCTCTATGACCGCTTCAAAATGGACTATCTAGCTGTTTCAGATGATCATCTGCTGACAGATTTACTGGGAACGGTTCCGGATTTTTTTAATCCGGACAGCATGACACAAATCGCCGGATTTCTCGACCGGCTTCTCGATGCTCCGGCGCATCCGATCTATGAAAAACTCTGTGTGTCGGAATATGTTCTGTCCTACCTGACGTCACGGGTCAACTGTCTTGAAATGGATTCATCCGTTGAGTTGACTACGCCGGATGGCCGGCTGATGAAAGAAATCAGTGTTCTGCGTCCGTGTGAAGTTGAACAGGTGATGACCGGTCTGTATGATCACCAGTCGGCCGCACTGCTTGTCCGCACCCTCCTGACCACACTGCGCGGTGTGATCCAGTTGGCCGCAATACTGACGGACACCGCAGAAATGGGTATTATCCGGGCGACAGCCGCAGCCATAACCGGTGCAATTGCCGCTGCCAGCTGTGGTTCAGTTGTCATTGAGCCGGAGACCATGACGTATATCATCGCGGCCGGCAAAGCGTTGATCGCCGGCTTTCGCGACACGGCCAACCTGATCGCCGGCAAAGGTGTGCGAATCTGGCCGGGCATCGGTGAGATCACGATCGAATGCTGGTATCCTGACTACCTGCGCCTTATCCTCTATCTGATTCCGAGAGCTGTGATTGTCCGCAACAGTGCCCGGATCATCCAACGGGTCAGCGGGGCATCGTTTCACACTGAACTCGTTTTGCGAGCCTGCTTAAACAACCGCTGTTATGAACAGTCAGGTGGTTATGGATGACACAGAAAGTCGTGTTGAACAGACGCAGCGGTTCGCTCAGTCTTGAAGCGGCTGTTGTTCTGCCCATCGTACTCCTGATTATCTATGGCATGATCAGTCAGATCACGGCGACGACAGCACGGATCAAGCTGACAGGTGCCCTGGAACGCACGGCAGATGAGATCAGTCTCTCAATACCGGCCGTTTCAACCGTTCTCACTGCTTTGGAAAATCAGGTGGATCCAGCTGATGAGCAGGCGGTGGAAATCAGCCAGGAAGTGGATACTGTATTGGCTGCAACGGGTTTGGCAGAGTCACTTGACGTCTTTATAGCAGACAGTCTGGCCGACTGGCTCGTAACGACGGCGGCTGGCCCCTGGGTGATGCAGCGAATCAATTACTGGCTGGAAGAACTGGCTGACGCAGATGACGGGTTGACGAACGTTTTGTGGCCGGGTGCGATCAGCCGGAAAAGTATTTTTCTTGACTGGCAGACAGATCAGTCGGTACTTTGGATTATCCTGCGCTGGGATCAAAACAGTCTGTTCGGCAGCCGGACCTGTATTGAACGGGCAGCCGTACCGTTCTGGGCTGATTTCGAACGGCTGCACGATGATCAGGACAATGGAAGCGATTCTATCTGGTCTCTGGGCAATTTTGAACGCGGCAAGCGTATCCGCTCGATCATGGGTGCCAATCTGCCTGAAACCTTTCCGGTGATTGCCCGTTTTGAGAACGGCACAGCGACATCCATTAAAAGTATGGATCTGACAGCGACCAGCTATCAGGACCAGAGTTCTTTTGAAGAACGGATCCAGCAGCATCTTCAATCACTTCATTCATTTTGTGGCGCAGATTATCATCGCTCAGGTGTCCACATTGAGATAGCTGAAGCGGATATCACGTGCAGACGCCTTTTGCTGGTCATTCCGGAGAACAGCACGCAGCCATGGCTGAATGACGCACTGTCCGAATGCTCCGCTGAAGCGGGGATGCTGGGTCTGGAACTGGAGGTTGTCCGCTACGGCATCAGTGGACAAACGACACCATCTGGCTCAGATTAGCAGGTATCGGCTGGCATTTGACAGCTGGTGTTTGACGATCACGATTCTTGTATCTTCAGGGTGCATCGGTTATCATTAGTACTGTGTATCTGACACAGATCATGCAGTTCGCTGATCCTGGTGAAATAGACAGACAGATGGGGGCACCTATGAACGATAAACTACGCGATTCATCAACAGATTTGTTTTTTGAGGCAGTTCTCTCACTCAAAAACAAGGAAGAGTGTTATGCCTTTTTTGAAGACATCAGTACTGTGGCAGAACTGAAATCGTTGGCCCAGCGGCTTCAGGTTGCCCTGATGCTCCGTCGCGGGCGCACGTATTCAGAGATTTGTGATACAACCGGAGTGAGTACCGCGACCATCAGCCGTGTCAACCGCTGCCTGGAATATGGTGCAGACGGCTATGATCTGGTTCTCGACCGCTTGTCATCGGCCGGTTTGCTGTCGGATTTTTCAGAACACCAACCAACAGAGCAGTAAAGGAAGGAACCGTAATGGGTCTCATATCAAAAATATTCGGTACATACTCCGAGCGTGAAATGAAACGTATTCAGCCGATCGTCAATCAAATTGAAGCACTTGAAAGCCAGTATGCCGCATATACAGAAGATGAACTTAAACAGACAACCGAAAAATTTCGTGAGCGACTGAACAGCGGTGAAACGCTGGATGATTTGCTGCCCGATGCCTTTGCGGCCGTACGGGAAGCCGCCTGGCGTGTTCTGGGCATGAAGCATTACAGCGTTCAGCTCCTTGGCGGTATTGTACTGCACCAGGGACGGATAGCGGAGATGAAAACAGGTGAAGGCAAAACGCTGGTCGCAACGCTGCCTGTTTATCTGAACGCGCTGGCCGGACAGGGTGTTCATGTCGTGACCGTCAATGATTATCTGGCCGCCCGTGACAGCGAATGGATGGGGAAGATCTATCGATACCTCGGGCTGTCCGTCGGATTGATCGTGCATGGACTTGATGCCGCTGAACGGCGCAAGGCTTATGCGGCGGACGTTACATACGGCACAAACAACGAATTTGGTTTTGACTATCTGCGCGATAACATGGTGACCTATCTGGATCAGATGGTCCAGCGGCCTTTGAATTTCGCGATCGTAGACGAAGTTGACAGTATTCTTATTGATGAAGCCCGAACGCCTCTGATCATATCCGGAATGGGTGACGAATCCTCTGACCTTTATGAAAAAGCGGACCGTTTCGTCCGTCGTCTGCAACAGTTCGTCGTCTCGGAATCAGATGACAAGATGGATCTGGATCAGGTCAAGGAAGATGCCGATTATATTGTAGATGAGAAGGCCGCCAGTGCTGTGCTGACAACGCGCGGTGTCCGCAAGGCAGAACAGTTTTTCTCGATCGAAAATCTCTCTGATCAGGAAAACTACCAGCTTCAGCATCACATCAATAACGCACTCAAAGCGCACGGGACCATGCATCGTGATCAGAAATATGTTGTGAAGGATGGTGAAATCATCATCGTGGATGATTTCACCGGCCGATTGATGCTCGGACGCCGATACAGCAATGGCCTGCACCAGGCGATCGAAGCCAAGGAAGGCGTCAAAGTTGAACGGGAAAACAAAACACTTGCGACGATTACCTTTCAGAATTATTTTCGCATGTACCGTAAACTGTCGGGTATGACGGGAACCGCTCTGACAGAAGAAGATGAATTCAGAACCATCTATAAGCTCGATGTTATCTCGATACCGACGCACAAACCAATGATTCGCGAAGATCTGCCGGATTCAGTCTACAAGACACAAAAAGGGAAGTACACCAATGTACTGCGAGAAGTTGTCGAGACCCATGAAACCGGACAACCGATTTTGATTGGTACCGTTTCCGTGGAAAAATCCGAGCTGTTATCCGAACTGTTTCGACAGAATGGCATCAAACACAATGTCCTGAATGCCAAACAGCATGAACGGGAAGCCGAGATCGTTGCCCAGGCCGGCCGGCTTGGCGCGGTGACGATTGCGACTAACATGGCAGGTCGTGGTACAGATATCCTGCTGGGCGGCAATCCGGAGCACATGGCACGAACTGAGATGCGCAAACAGGGATATCCTGAAGAACTGATTGAAGCAGCAACGACACGTCATGAGACAGATGACCAACAGATTCAGACAGCCCGTACAGTCTTTCGCGACCTGCTCGAATCATTCAGCAGACAGACGGCGGAAGAACATGAGAAAGTGGTTGCCACGGGTGGTCTTTATATTCTGGGAACAGAACGGCATGAATCGCGTCGTATCGATAACCAGCTGCGCGGTCGTTCCGGCCGACAGGGAGACCCCGGGAAAAGCAAGTTTTATCTGTCGCTCGAAGACGATCTGATGCGACTGTTCGGCGGTGAACGGATGACACGCGTTTTCAGCGCACTCGGTGTTGCTGAAGACATGGAAATCGAACACCAGATGCTCTCCAATGCGATCGAATCAGCACAGAAGCGAGTCGAAGGACGAAACTTCAGCATTCGAAAACACGTTCTCGAATATGACGATGTGATGAATAAACAGCGTGAAATCATCTATTCACAGCGTCGCCAGGTTCTTCAGGGTGAAGATCTGCATGATACCTATCTGAAAATGATCGCGCAGGTGATGCGTGAAGCAATGCTGGATTTTTGTGCGGGACGTGCCCATTCATCAGAATGGGATATAACAGCCATGCAAGCCCGCATCGAAGATCTTTTTGGCCCGTTACAGGCTCTGAAGCAGCTGTCTCAGGCGAAAAACGGCCTGGACGGTGAACAGTTGACCGATGAACTGACAACTGAAGCGTTGTCTCTTTATGAGCAGCGCCAGACGCTGTTCGGATCGCCGGAGCGCATGCGCGAGGCTGAGCGGTATGTCCTGTTGAGAACGGTAGACAGCAAATGGATGAATCACATTGACATGATGGATGACCTGCGTGACAGCATCGGTATGCGCGGCTATGCGCAGCACGATCCGGTGATGGAATACCGTCGCGAGGGATTTGAGTTGTTTGAGGCGATGAACCGGGCGATTCAGGAAGACGCCGTACGCCTGATGATGCGTGCCCGTTTTAAGGAAGAGACAGCCATGAACCGGGAGAGCGTCGCCCGAAATTTGTCAGAAAGCCGGGCTGAAGCACAGTCTGCACTGGATCAGCCGCAAATCAGTCGGGGAACCGCTCCGCAAATGGCTTCAGCGTCGGGTGGTTCCGGTTCAATAAAGCGTCCGGTCCGGCGTGATGCTGATAAAGTTGGACGCAATGACCCCTGCCCATGCGGCAGCGGCAAGAAATATAAAAACTGTCACGGAAAGCAGGGAGAGATCTGATGTCTGACTTCGAATCAACTGCTGTCTATCAGCGGCGGGTTGAGGCCGCTGCAGATACCATTCAGGGCGCCTGGCAGGACCAGCCAGAGATACTGATCGTATTAGGCTCCGGCCTTGGACCGCTTGCAGATGCTGTAACAAAACCGGTGATCCTGCCATACACGTCTATTCCGGGATTCCCGCAAGCCACTGTTCCGGGACACGAAGGCCGACTGATTCTTGGCTGGCTGCAGGAACAGCCGGTTGCTGTTATGCAGGGACGGTTCCATTACTATGAAGGACACAGCATGCAGGATGTTGTATTTCCCATCCGGGTCATGCAGCAGTTGGATATTAAAAAGTTGATTCTGACCAACGCCGCAGGTGGTACACGCGATGATATGCACCCCGGAGATCTCATGGTTATAACGGATCACATCGGCATGCTTTCGGAATCACCGCTCAGGGGACCGAATCTCGACCGGTTTGGGACACGCTTCCCGGATCAGACGCATGTCTATGATCCCGCATGGATTGAGCGTGCCCAGATGTGTGCCAAACGGCTGGGCATCAAGCTGCACAGCGGGGTATACGCCTGGTCACGGGGGCCGCAGTTCGAGACACCGGCCGAAGTCCGCCTGCTGAAGATGCTGGGAGCCGACGCACTGGGTATGTCCACCGTTCCTGAAGCCATAACGGCATCGCACGGCGGCATGAAGGTTCTCGGGTTATCGTGTATCACCAATTACGCAGCTGGTCTGTCTGATCAATCACTGTCCCATGAAGAAGTCATGATTGTCGGCAAACAGGCTGCAGAACAGACCATACAGCTGCTGTCCGCCATTTTGGACAGATCGCCGGAAGGATGACGTGTTTGATGTTCGATTCTGAATGTTCGTTTCCTGTACCGCAGTCTGATGTTTCCCCGACTGCTGACCGTCAGGCCGGCCGGCAAAAAATAAGCTGGGCCTGGGAACATATGCCTGTCTTGCAACAGCTCTCTGCTGAACTCGAATCTAATAAATCGCTGAACGGCCTGAGAATTGCCGTCAGTGTGCATGTTGAGGCGAAGACCGCCTGTCTGGCGAAAACACTTGCAGCCGGCGGGGCACAGGTCGCTCTGACCGGTTGTAATCCGCTGTCGACACAAGATGATGTAGCAGCTGCACTGGCTGAAGATGGCATCGTCGTCTGTGCCAGACACGGTGTCGATGAAGGTGAATACCGACGTCATCTTGAATCTGTTTTGTCCATGCATCCGCACATTGTAATTGACGATGGCGGAGATCTGGCGCAGATTTTGCACACAGACGGTAAGCAGTATGCAGATCAACTGATTGGCGGCTGTGAAGAGACGACAACAGGTATTCGCCGGCTGAAAAGCCTGGAGGACGCCGGATCGCTGCAATATCCCGTTATCGCCATCAATGATGCCCGCTGTAAACATCTGTTTGATAATCGGTACGGCACCGGACAGTCTGTCTGGACTGCAATCATGTCA
>JAAYBY010000028.1 GCA_012729935.1 Clostridiaceae bacterium
CAAATCCTGGATAACGCTTTTGATGCCGCTATTTTACCGACGATTAATTCAATGGTCGGAATGGGTATCGTTTTTCTTCCCGGCATGATGACAGGGCAAATACTATCTGGTATCTCACCCGTAACAGCCATCGAATACCAAATTGCGATCATGCTTGGCATTCTCGGAAGTGTTGCCCTGACCGTTATCCTGTTTATTCAAATTGGTTATAAAACATTTTTCAATGAACAAGATCAACTTGTTATCGAATGACTCTCATGATTAGAATGCAATCACTTCAAAGACAGAACCTTCCCGGCGAAAGCCCTGTTTAATATAATAGTCATCAACATCAGACATCACATAGACCGTTTGTTCTGGATACTGCTGCGTAACACAGTTCATTAATCTGCGTCCGATATTGCGTCCTCGATAATCAGGATGAACCAGCAAATCACAGATGTAGATGTAAAAGCCGCAGTCATCGATCGAGCGAGAATAACCACACAAAACGTCACCTTCATAAGCGACAAAAGTGATAGACTGACTTAATGCTTTTTTGTATTGGCCAGCAAATGCCTCTGCCCAGTAACAGGACCAGTCTTCGCCTTCATTGTGGATCAGCTGCATGAGCTTTTGCTCATCTTGTACCGGCTCGTAGCGTCTGAAATTCATTAAATCCTCCTGAAATATTTTTGTCGCAGTATGCATTCAGTTAAACAACTTCGTATGAAACACATTCATCGCATCTTTTCCTTCATGGGTTTTGTATAGCTGCTTGATAAGCCATAACAGTCACGTAAATCATTCACCGTCTGATAAAGTGTGTTCTTGTATGATTGACTTGCACCGCCTGTTTGATAAATGAATTGAAGAGGTTCAAACAAATCAGGGAATGACTGCTTGATAAAAGCAAAGAAAGACGATCTCGTCCTGCCTCGCAAATACAAAGTACCGGGCAGGACATAATGCACGATGCAATCGCGCGCCCATCGGCAAAGGTCATTCAGATTTTGATAGCTATCGGTCAGAAAAGGAATGATCGGCATCAGATGGAGACCTACCGACGCGTTTGTCTGTCTGAACCGCCGCAGCATCTCAAAACGTCTGGCTGACGCTACAGCTCCCGGTTCAATCTGTCCGCGAAGGTCTTCATCCATCGTCGTAATCGTCGCAGCTACATTTACATAGGTCAAGCGGGACAACTGATCGATCAGATCGTAATCCCGAAGAATCAAATCAGATTTCGTTGATATGATTGCCGGTGTCTTATATTTGATCAATAGTTTCAGAATATCCGGCATCAGCTGAAACGTTTCTTCCGCCGGCTGGTAGCTGTCCGTTACCCCGCCGATATTGATGATATCTCTTTTCCAGCCCGGATGGCTGAGCTGTTTCTCCAGCTGTTCAACCACATTCGTTTTGATGAAGACCGTTCTTTCAGCAGCACCACTATCAAGGTATCGGTTTGAATCCATTGCATAGCAATACCGGCAATCGTGTTGACATCCGCGGTAAATATTTAAATCCCAGCCATATGGGACTTTTCTTTTTAGCTGATTTAATGCCTGCACGCATGTTATTTCCCGATAATCCATGAATCCATCCTGCTTGATAAAATGTTAATGTTACGCTGAAGCGTAAAGAATATTCGAGATATTGTCAATAAAGTCCAGTACATTGTTTTCTATTTGAAATGTCAGCTGTTCAGGTTGGTCAAAATCAGGCTGTTCGATCAGAGCGGATTCGATGATTGAGTCAACGCCAGTCTGGCGTTCCGATATTGGATATTGATCAAACTTGACCTTTTTAAGGAAGTCAATGACCTTTTTCTGGACTTTCTTGTTCAAGCCAGCCAGCCACACGTCAAAACAGTTTGTCTCATGCAGTCGGTCTCTCCTTTCATCGATACTGCTCTTCCTGCCCAAATGGCTATCCGAGACAGCACATTTATTATAACCAATTCATGTGCAATTTTTCATCTGCTTCGATGTGTATCTAAAATCAAATCAACCTACATCTATCACGCATCTATCACAGCTTTCATCATCGTCAAAACAGCACATGCGCTTTGATACACGTGCTGTTTGGTTTATTTGCCATTTGATCAGACGAACAATCAGTAATTTTCTTTTCTGACTTCAAAATAGGACTGGGAGAATGTACAGACCGGACAGACCTGCGGCGCTTTCTTACCCATGACCAAGTGGCCGCACACACGACATTCCCACATGGTCTCTTCACCTTTTTCAAACACCTGCTGCATCTCTACATTTTTCAGCAAGGCACGGTAGCGCTCTTCATGTGCCTTTTCGATCGCTGCAACACGACGGAACCGCTCGGCCAGTTCAGCAAAACCTTCTTCCGCAGCCTCTTTTGCAAACCGGTCATACATGTCGGTCCATTCGTAATGTTCACCTTCAGCTGCCTGAAGCAGATTCGCGGCAGTATTTCCCAGATGACCCAATTCTTCAAACCAGATCCGGGCGTGCTCCTGTTCGTTGCGCGCTGTTTTCAGAAACAGTTCAGAAAGTTGATCAAATCCTTCTCTTTGGGCGATATTCGAGAAATAGGTGTATTTGTTGCGGGCCTGGCTCTCACCGGAAAAAGCTTCCATCAAATTCTTTTCAGTCTTGGTGCCTGCATACCGGTTGCTTTTTTCTTTTTCCTCTTCGATCAAAACAAACACGGATGCCGGCTGTTTGCATCTTGGGCACTTGAAATCCTCGGGCAGCTCTCCTTCATGAATGTACCCGCAGACTGTGCAACGATATTTAACCATTTCTTGAACCTCCACATTTTTTTGATTACTAAACGGTTCTAATAATATCTTAACAATTTCCACAGGAAAGTCTTCCGGCTGATCCTGTGTCAGTAATGATTCAAGGAACTTCTTTGCATTCTGGCTTTGCGGCAGCATATAACCTGACTCACGGATCAAGTCTTCAGCCATCAGGCGGTTTGATTTTTCCAGCGCTTTGGCAAGTCGGCCAGATAGCCCGGAGGTTATCTGTTCCTGATTTGATTTGCTTCTCGATAGGACTTTCATTGCCTGGATAACAGCCGGTTCCTTCGGCTGCTGTTCCGGATAATTCTCAGGCACCAGCGAAATCGCTCCGGAGGGACATGCGTCTGCGCAATCACCGCAGCCTATACATCTCGAAACATCTATCACACTGTTTTCTGTATCGGTCGCGCCAGTCGGACAGACATAGAGACACAGGCAGTCTTTTGTACAGAGACGAATATTTCTGACAGCATATTTTCGGGCCATCTTACTCCCCTCCTTCAACCGTTTCAAATTTCCAATTTGGAACTTTGCATACCGGGCAGAGGTCAGGCGCAGATTCGCCGATGTAAATAAAGCCACAGACCGAACAAACAAAAACCGATTTGCCGGCTAGCAGCTTGTCACCCTCATTCTGATATCGGTTCAATATTGATTTTTGAATGCGTGTCACTTTTTCGCTCCAGACGAGCGCACGCATGGCACCCCGATCCGCCGCAGCAGACGCAGCTCTATTAGCATTCGCAAAACCTTCAGACAAATCTTGTTCAATTGCTGAAATCAGCTGCTGATAATCCGTCTGCTCTATCCTGCCAGCTATATTCTTAAAATAGAAAGCTAGCTGTG
>JAAYBY010000234.1 GCA_012729935.1 Clostridiaceae bacterium
TCGATCGACGGCCTGTCATTCATCGAACCGCAGGGAGCTTTTTATCTTTTCATCAACATCAGCCAGACCGGCCTGACATCTGAGTCATTCGCCAATGGACTCTTAAATGAAGAAAAGGTGGTCGTCGTCCCCGGCCGTGCCTTTGGTTCGACCAGCGCGTCCTATGTCCGGTTGTCTTATGCCACCTCGATGGATCAATTACGCGAAGGCATGGCTCGCATTGCGCGCTATGTCAAACGTCTTATGGAGAAACAAGATTGTATCTGACCAGCTGTTCTGAATCACACGTAAAGGAGTTACCCATGCAATCTGCCAACACCCCGCCCGTTGACTCTGACTATATCATCAACCTGCGACACGAACTGCATCGTTTTCCGGAACTGGGTTTCGACCTGCCCCGGACGCTGGAAATTGTCCGGCGCGAGCTGGAAAACCTGCACATCCCCTATACGGAAAAATTCGGAACCAGCAGCCTCGTCGCGTTGATTAATCCGGACAGCCCAGGTTTTTCCATCGGCATCCGGGCGGATATGGATGCTCTGCCCTTAACTGAAAAAACCAATCTGCCCTTTTCGTCCGAGCATGCAGGCATCATGCACGCCTGCGGTCACGATGCCCACACCGCGATGCTCCTGGGAACGGCCAGAGCGCTCAAACAAATCGAACATGATTTAACCTGCAAAGTCGTTCTGATTTTCCAGGCCTGTGAAGAAGGCTGCGCAGATGGTCCCGGCGGCGCACAGCGGATGGTTCAGGATGGCCTGATGGATGAAGTTGATATGATCATCGGCCTGCACGTCGAAAACTGGCTGGAACACGGGACAGTCGGTGTTGCTCAGGGGCCTTCGATGGCATCAGCCCACTCATTGCACCTGGAATTTTTTGGTAAAACAGCTCACGCGACATTGCCGCAATCCGGCGTCAACGCGCTGGCTATGGCGGTTAACACCTACACCGGGATCCAAAATATGATGACCACCCGGCTGAATCCGCTGGACCGCTTCGTCTTGAGCGTCGGCCAGCTGGAAGCCGGTCGCACCGACAATGTCATCCCCGATTACGCACATATGCGGATTTCACTGCGCACCTACGAGGCGGAACTGACATCCATAATTGTCCAAAATGTTGAAAAAATAGCTGAAAACGCCGCTGCGGAACAAGGCGGCCAAATGCGTCTGACCCATCGAACGTTGGCTTTACCCTTGATCAACGATAACAAGATCGCAGCGCGCGTCAGAGCAGCGGCTGAAAAAGTGGTCGGCGGCCAGCGGATTGTCACCATGCCGGCTAAACTCAGTTCTGAAGATTTCTCATTTTATCTCGAGCACAAACCCGGTGTGTTCTTCCGCCTCGGCACGCGAAATGAAGCCAGCGGGTGCGTCACCTTGCCGCATAACAATGATTTCCTGATTGATGAATCGGCTCTGGCAGTCGGCAGTCAGGTTTGTGTCCAGTTTGTGATCGACAATCAAAAGGGCTTATCAAACTGAATCACGACTGTAAAACCGTTCAGATACAAGGACCAATTTGTCTTTTCACCCGTCGCTCATCGATTAAGGTTTTGTCCGATGGTGTAAAGCAGTTCAATCAACAACTTTTCGCCAATCAGCAACGCGTCTTCATCCAGCATAAAGTCATTGTTGTGCAGCGCCTTTTCCGGCCATCGGGCGGAATTGCGCACACCCAGCCAGTAATAAAGCGACGGTTTCTTCGTCGTATACCAGGCGAAATCATCCGATCCCATTTTCGGTCTGACTTCCCTCGCGCCTGCATCGCCCAGCAGCGTGTTTGATGCTTGCACAAAACAGTCAACCAACTGATCATCATTGACGACAGCGGGTGAACTGTAATGAACCGTACAATCCACTGAGCCGCCAAGCTCCTCCGCAGCATGGTCAGCCAGCATTTGAATGCGGCTGACGATAAAATCGCGCCAGCTCGAATCATAGGTGCGCAGCGAGATCTGCATCGTTGCCCGGTCACAGATCACATTGTGCA
>JAAYBY010000235.1 GCA_012729935.1 Clostridiaceae bacterium
AAAGATGCTGTTCAGACGAATCCTTGAGAAGAATCAGACTTTGGGTATAATGTTCAATAAAGAAAACAGTGGAGGTAGTGAATGTGCGTCAAGTGAAAATTGTTGATCAGGGTGTTGTGGCTTCGGAACCCGATCGTGTTTTTGGGTATTATGCATGGCCAACTGTGACTCGCGACGCAAATGGAGATTTGGTCGTCGTCTGCTCTGGGAAAAGAATTATGCATGTCTGCCCATTTGGCAAAGTGGTTATGCTGAAGAGTAAAAATGAAGGCAAAACGTGGTCTGCACCAATGATTCCAATAGACACACCGCTTGATGACCGCGATGCCGGTATTGTCTATTTAGGTGATCAAAAGCTCGTTGTGACGACGTTCAACAATAAAATAGAACAGCAGCGCCAGTGGGCGAAAACATATAAATTCGGGCATGGATCCGATGAATTGCGCGCTTTGTCTGCAGCTTATCTGCCGAATGTCGATGAGAAACGCGATGAAGACCACTATCTCGGTTCGCTGATGGCACTCAGCGAAGATAATGGCCATTCTTGGACTCCACCATACCGGGCTCCCGTTACAGCACCGCACGGGCCTAACCGTCTGCGTTCCGGCGGACTGATTTATGCGGGTACACCTTATCCGCCCCGGCCGGAAGGAACCGAGTACCCGATCCATGTCTATCGGACTGACGATCTGAAGCATTTCAAAAAATGTGCTGAGATCCCAGCTTGTGCAGAGGCAGCCCACGCGTATCACAATGAAAGCCACATCATTGAACTGCCATCGGGCCGTCTGCTGCTGCAGGTCCGGCTGGATGAACGTGGCAAACCCTATGAAGAGAGATTGTTTTCGATTGCCCAGTCTGTTTCTGATGATGGCGGCACAACCTGGTCGCCGCTCCGCTTAACCGGAGCAGACGGTGCACCACCACATCTGCTGCTGCATTCTTCAGGGACATTAATCTCAGCCTATGGCAGGCGGAAGCCTGTCTATGGCATTCAGGCGATGTTCAGCCGCGATGAAGGGGACAGCTGGGACTCAGGATACTATCTCTGGGATCAGGGCAGGAATTCGGATCTTGGCTATCCGGCATCCATTGAACTGGACAATCATGACATTTTTACCGTCTTTTATGCCATTCAGCCAGGTGAAACGCTCTGCTCAATCCTCTGGGTTCGCTGGCAGCTGCCGGACTGACAACGTAGATGGATGCAAAATCAGTTTGTATGGTTTGTGCCCATTACTTCAGTCATTAACGGAGCCACATCGCGCTCGAAGTGCTGCTTCATGTGGGTGATATTATTTCTGACGGCGATGACTGCTGCTGTTTTGTCGCGGTCGGTGATGGCCTGAAGAATAAGGGCATGTTCTTTTAAAGTCGCTTTGTTTTTTCTGATGGGATCATTGAAACGGTCAGAGATTCGAGCGATGTGAATCTTGACTTCAATAGCAGCCAGATGCTGCTGCAGAATTGTGTTATTGGATTGATTGGCAATTTCACGATGAAAGGCCAGATCAGCCTGATTGCATTTATGGTTGTCATTCTCCTGAATACCCTGCGCGTAATCATCGATGAAGACCTTTAGTTTTGCCAGCCGATCGTCCGTTAAATGCTGTATGCAGCGAATGACAGCAAGAGATTCCAAAGCCTGTCGAACATCGATCAGATCTAGGATTTCTTCGTGGGTGAAATCGTTCAAATAGACGCCGCGGCGCGGAACTTGCTTTAAAAGTCCTTCAGCCGTCAGCTGATGTATCGCTTCCCGGACAGGTGTCCGGCTCATTGCGATTTCTTCAGCCAGTCTGTCTTCGCGAATGCGGGTGCCTGGCTGAAATTCAGCGTTTAGAATTTTCTGACGTATTTCAGTGTATGCAATTTCCTTGAGGCGTTCATGCTTCATCTTTATATAAATCTTTCAAAAAATATTATATTTTATAATAAATATTTTATATTGTGATAATATCAGCAAAACAGATGTCTGTCAATCAGTCAATTTTGATAAGACAAACTTTACTTTAAAAGTGAGATTAGATAAACTAGCTTGAAAGATGGTGCAAAACCATCAATATGAAAGATTTAATGAGGTGATCAAATGGAAATCAATGAAGTGACAGGACGAAAAGTTCTTGAACTGATTGCAGACAGCATGTATACGCGCCATAGTGAAGGGGCATTCTGCCGTCTTTCAAACGGCCACATCGCCTATGTGTACAGCCGTTTTACCGGATCGTCACACGACGATGCACCCAGTCACATTGCGCTTAGTGTGTCAGCAGACGAAGGCGAGACCTGGTCAGAGCCCGAAAAAATACTGGATCCGGCCGATTTTAATACGCATAACATTATGAGTGTATCGCTGATCGAACTCCAGGATGGCGGAATCGGTTTGTTCTTCGGATCAAGGCAGACGCCTAGCGTCGGGTACAAACATCTACTGCGATCCTATGATGATCTGAAGACATTTCAGGATGAGACGATCTGTTCGCTGGCGGACCGCCCGGGTTACTACGTGCTGAACAATGACCGTGTCGTTCGCCTTCATTCAGGGCGTCTGGTCATGCCGGTCGCCTTTCATCGTGGTGGTTATTCCAAGCATAACCCCGGCAGCGTCTATTTTGAGAACCGCGGTGTTCTATCCTTCCGACTCTCAGACGATGACGGAAACACCTGGCGTGAAAGCACTGATGTCGTCTATCCGCCTTTTACGAGAACGCGTTCCGGTTTGCAGGAACCTGGCGTTATAGAGTGTATGAATGGTGTACTCTGGGCCTTTGCCCGTACCGATCAAATGCATCAGTATGAGTGCTTTTCATTCGATGGCGGTGAACACTGGACTGCCGCTCAGCCATCCAGATTTACTGGTTGCAACGCGCCGCTGCAGATCAAGCGTGCTCCGCAGGATCAATCCTTAATCGCAGTCTGGAATCCGATCCCCAACTACAATGGACGGACAATCTACCCTGGTTTTGCTGGCAGGACTCCAATTGTCTATGCCAGAAGCTACGACGATGGCCTGACCTGGAGTGAACCATTTGTTCTGGATGGGCGGCCCGACAGCGGCTACTGCTACCCGGCAATCTTTTTTACAAATGATCACAGCATGCTGGTCAGCTATTGCAGCGGATCCATGAAAGAAGGCGACTGTCTGTCTAACACCACCGTTCGAAAAGTGGCACTATAAAAGAATATTAACGATTGGAATAAGCAAGGGTGAAGAATACAAGAAAAAATAAATTTGAGAAAATATAAACATATGAAACATCAAAATCCAGATGTTTCCCTGATGGAGACACTTGTCCTTTACGCGCGGGTACCTTTGGTTGACCCTGAAGATTCCCTATGCTACAATTTCGCTCGGTACACGAATTGGACTTTCTTGTCCACGTACCGCGAACATTACCACATTACAGTTTAAAAACAGGAGGAAAAAGGAATATGCGTAAGTTATTATCTCTCGTTCTTTGTCTATTCATGTTAACTGCGCTTGTTGCGGGTTGTTCACCATCTGAGACAACCGGAACAACAGGTAACACGACTGGAACAACAGGAACAACCGGCGGCACCACAACGACAGAAGGTACCGAGCCGGCAGAAGAAATCACTCTGAAGTGGATTGGTGCAGGCTGGTTGGCCAATGAAAAATCAGCTAACGTTATCAGTCAATGGAATGAGCAGTATCCGAACATCAAAGTTGAGTACACAGAACTCGGTAACCTGGTTGATACCGATTATCTGAAAAACCTTGATGTTATGATCGCCGGCGGCGAACAGGTCGACATTACCTATCTGGGTGTTGATGACACGTACAACCGCGTCATGAACGGTGGCGCTCTGCCGATCACAGAATACATCGAGGCGAACGGCCACGATTTCGAGGCTGACTACGGTCCTCAGTCAGCGACAGCTCTGTCATACGATGGCGATATCTACGGCGTCCCGTATGCCAACAACACATTCAAAGTCTTCTACAACAAAACCATGTTTGCAGAAGCCGGCATCGAACCGCCTGTCAAATGGTCTTATCAGGAATTTACGGAAATTGCCAAGCAGCTGAACGACCCGGAAAACGGTGTTTACGGCTGCATCTACCCGACCACCTGGCAGGATCTGTGCTATGCACCAGCCGAAGTATCCGGTTGGCAGAGTGTCGTGCGCGACGCTTCAGGCAGCATAGTCCCGAACTTTGACAACGACGTTTTCAAGACTACCATGCAGTGGCTGTATGACCTCGCAGAAGTCGAGAAAGTGACGCCTTCGTATGCGACCATCAAGGCCGAATCTTTGAATCGCCGTATGG
>JAAYBY010000236.1 GCA_012729935.1 Clostridiaceae bacterium
GGTTCAAATTAATACCAACACCGATGATCAAGGCATCGACGCGTGATTCTTCCAGAATGGCTTCCGTCAGAATGCCGCCGAGCTTTTTCTTGCTGCCGGAAATGATGAGATCGTTCGGCCATTTCAACCCGATTCGGGCGGATTTGTCTGACTGTTTGTTACCATCTGTCGGATTCACACGATCAAACAACCCATTCAAGCCTCTGGCGACTGCCAGACCGGCGAGCAGCGTTACAGAAGATACAGCAGCCGGTTCCAGCTTTGGCCGGTAAAGAATTGAGAATGTCAGGCTTCCTGTGGCATCAGAGTGCCATGATCGCCCCCGTCGGCCGCGGCCGGCCGTCTGTTGCTCAGCAACGCAGACTGTCCGATCCGGAGCACCGCGCTCTGCCGCTTGTCGCGCCATTGTATTGGTTGACGTGGTAGTCTGCTCGAAGATCAGTTCGTTTAACTGTTGTCCGGCTGACTGACTGAACCATTGCTCAAGTGATTGCTGTGAAAAAACATCTGCTTCACGGCTCAGCCGGTAACCACATCGTGTTTTTGCATCGATTTCATAACCAGATTCTCTCAGCTGCTGGATATGCTTCCAAACCGCTGCTCGTGAAACACCGGTCAATTGACTGATGGTTTGACCGGACTGAAAGCCCTCTGACGATTTCAGGATCTCAAGAATTCGATTTTTCATAAAGTATTCCTGCTCATTAGATGTCTCAATTTCTTCATCCCCGGCTAATTGATTCATTTTCTGTGTGCTCGTTAAAAAGCCGTATCATACATACACGAAAACCAGATTTGACAGGCTTCGGATTCTCTGCTTATTGACTCGTCTCACTTGACATTGACATTTTAACACAGTTTAATGATGTAAATTGTGTCAACGAATCTGTTATTCGATATACTGATGATAGATATCAACCGGGGCTTATTTACCGGTCAAGGCTGGAGCGTAACATGATCAAACGCCGCTATACGATCGTCTTTGGGTTATTGCGACCGCTGTTTCGCATTTACCTTCGCATTGTCTATGCTTTCAGGGGCTTCCCGGCACCGAAACTGGCAAAAGGCGAAGCTGCCCTGATCCTGTCGAATCACAACGGCGCATTCGATCCCTTTTTTCTCGCAACCAGCTTCAAACGTCCGATCTTCTTCGTAGCCAGTGATCATATTTTTCGATTAGGCTGGGTCAGCAAACTCATCCGTTTTCTTGTCAACCCGATTCCAATCGTCAAATCACAGCTTGATCTCCGCTCGTTGCGCCAGATTCGCGAAACAATCCGTGACGGCGGCCTCGTCGGACTTTTCCCGGAAGGAAATCGTTCATTCAATGGATTAACGACCCGTATCCCCCCTTCAACAGGTAAACTGGTCAAACAGCTCAACTGTTCTTTGATTCTTTATCGCCTGGATGGCGGTTATCTGACAACGCCTAGATGGTCACGATACAAGCGTAAAGGCTTTTTCCAAGGCAAAGTGACCACATATCTCAAAGCCGATGAATTAGCATCGATGAGCCCCACGGATGTATACGAGGTCATACTCAAGGATCTTCATGTCGATGCATTTGCCCATCAGCGTGAAAAATGTGTGCCTTATCGAGGTAAAAAACTGGCCGAATCGCTCGAGCTGACGTTATTTATCTGTCCGCAATGTTCTGGTCTCGCAACACTGCACAGTCATGGCGACCTTTTTTCCTGTCAAACATGCGGCTTGTCCGTTCGGTATACGGTCTACGGGTTTTTTGAGCCCGTAGATGACTGGTCGAAACAGCAACAGGAAGCCGGTCTATTTCTTGATTCTGTTCTTTCATGGGACCAGTGGCAACGAAAGAAGCTGCCTGAATGCCTGTTTGAAAAAAAAGCGCTGGACGGGACAGGTGAAAAGCCTCTGTATCAGGATGCCAATCAGCTGTTGGTTTTGACTGAGCGTGCAGCTCACTCCAATGTAGTGGGAGCGGGCGACCTGATGCTGTTTGCTGACAGGCTGGCTTTCCGCGAGGATCAGAAATCCGACCATGATCCGGCACAAAAAACGGTATGGCATACCTTCCCGCTCGCAACACTAACCAGAATGATTGTTCACGGGCCTCAGACCTTGCAGTTTACGACTCGAGACGACGTGGTCTGGGAGGTTCGAAGCAAAAACAAGCGTTCTGCCTATAAATATATGCTGACATTTGATCTCATCCAGCAACATCTGAAGGGGGATAATCATGGATTTTACAGCATCTAACACAGATCTATGGCAGGGAATTATTCAGCTTGGTTTTCTTTGTTCGGTTGTATTAATTGGCAACCTGCTGCGCCGAAAAATCAAACCACTGCGTCTTTCGCTGCTCCCTACGGCCGTTATCGGCGGCTTCATCGCGCTTATTATCCGTCAGATGGGCTGGCTTCCGTTTGACAAGACCTTTCTGGAAAGCATCACCTATCACATGACGGGCATCGGATTCATCGCGCTGGGCCTCCGGGCACCGGCCAGAAGTGAGCGAACCCGCAGCAAAGCGCTGGCTCGTGACGGAGTAAACAGCGGCGCATTCATCGTCAGCAATTATCTCATTCAGGGGATCATCGGGATCGTTGTCATGGTCGTACTGAGCATCACTTTTCTGCCGGATCTGTTTAAGGCCGGCGGACTGATCCTGCCGATGGGCTTTGGTCAGGGGCCCGGGCAGGCTTTCAACGTCGGGAACACGTATGAACAAGCCTTTGGCTTTACAGGCGGTGCTTCTTTCGGTCTGGCGGTTGCAACGATGGGTATGCTCTGGGCCAGTATAGGCGGTATTATCTATTTAAATGTGCTTGCCAGACAAAAGAAAAAATCTGTTGGTCATGATGAGCAGCTGCATATCGATCGCATTCAGGAACCGGTTGCTGATCAGAATGAAATTCCGTTAACGGAAGCGGTCGATAAATTCACAATTCAAGTTTCGCTGGTGATGCTGGTCTACCTCGCGACTTATTTGACCGCCTATGGATTATCAAGCCTTTTGAGCAATACGCCTTCTCTTGCCGGTATCTCAAAAACGCTGATCCCGTTGATCTGGGGCTTCAATTTTCTGATCGGCTCGTCGCTGGCTCTTGGTCTGCGCGGCATTCTGGCAGGTCTGCGGCGGACAGGACTGATGCACCGGAAGTATACGAACAACTACATGTTGAACCGGATTTCCGGCAGTGCGTTTGACTTGATGATCACCGCCAGCATCTGTGCCATTGATATTGAAGATTTAAAAAATCTCTGGGTTCCCTTCTTGATTATGACGTCGATTGGCGGGCTGGTCACATTGTTCTACATTAAGTGGATGGCCAAAAAGCTTTACCCCGACTACTATCTGGAGGGTATGCTTGCGATGTATGGTATGATGACCGGAACCGTCAGCACGGGAATTCTGTTACTGCGTGAGGTTGATCCGGCGTTTCACACGCCTGCGTCAAACAACCTGGTGATCGGGAGTTCGATGGCCATTATCCTCGGTTTTCCGATGTTGTTGATGATCGGTCTGGCACCACAGTCAAATATGATGCTGCTGATAACAATAGCCATCTGTATCGTCTATGCTGCTCTGCTGATTTGGTTCATGCTGCGGAACCGGCCCGGGCGGCCAACAAAAAAACAGGTAGAGCAAACGATCAAGCAGTAACACGTCACCAAGATTTGAGTCATTCAAACCAATTAAAAAGAATCAAAGCAAGCCAACTGCTGCTAATCGCAACAATTGGCTTGTTCTTTTTCAATGGTTAATTAGTCACCGATTTAATGGTTAATTCGTCACCGATCGCTCTTGACGGGTGCCGGTCAGGCGTTGTCAAGTGATTCGAAGGCAAGCTGCAGATGGTATTGCCAGGTTTCGAACGGTTTAATAATCTGGTCATATCCTTCTTGCAGTTCACGCGCTCGTCCTCTTAGGCGACTGGTTGTCGGCTCGATCCCCAACGCGTAATCACCGGCTTTCATCATTTTCCACTCTGTCAGCCAAGGCAGTTCCCTTCTCGACCAACTCAACGATGCAGCAATCCGCAGATCTTTGCGGATCAAGCGCACTTTTTCTTGCGGATTACTGTCTGGCAGCTGCATATGAAAAAAGACATGTTCCGGCTTGTCATCGATGGGTTCGCTGATCTGCTGATAGTCAGGCAATCCTTTTTCTGCTTCTTCGTTTTTGGGTATGATTTCTCCGACAGGCAGCTGCAGATCAAGCTCCGGACTGAGAAAGGGATACCCGAAATTGACGTGGTACAGCAAAAAGACCGGTTCCGGTTTGGTTGCCCGATTCTGGATGGAATCTTCCCAGTCAATCGTTGAAGTGTGTGTGGATAGGGTAATTCGGCGTTTCATGACCAGATGGTGTCCGCCCAAAGATGATTCGCGCATCTCGCCTGTAATCGTGATTGTCCCCTGTTCTTCATCAACCCAGATGCCGACATTTTCTGCAGCCATGCCGCCGATACGACCGTGAGTCGGATGGTACTCACCGTCAATAACACAATCTGGTCCTGTATTGCGCAGGCCACAGGTCGCGAGCATACCACCCGGCCAGCCAGCCGCAAAGGTGCCGCTGACAGACTGAATTCGACCCGGAACAAGCCCATTTTTACACATATAGCCGATATTGGTTCCACGGTATCGAGCTTCATAAAGATCAAGAGCCCGGTCCTCACAAAAGACTGCATAAAGCCCCGATTCAGTTGTTACTTCAATCAGTCTCATTCCGGCGGCTGGTCCATCGAGCATCTGAACGCGGCGAACTTGATTCAGTTGATTAAGCGAACCCGTATAACGAAGCTTCTCCTTTAGCGACATATCATGTGAGCGTTTCATGTTTCATCCCCCTCGATGAGAACAGTCTGAATGACCTGTTTCTGAACCGGCCGATCCTGGTAATCTGTTGGAACAGACGCAATCTGATCGACTATTTCCATACCTTCAATAACTTGCCCAAAGGCTGCGTATTCACCGTCCAGGTGCGGTGCGTCCTGATGGACAATGAAAAACTGTGATCCGGCAGAATCAGGGTGAGCTGAACGCGCCATTGAGATCACTCCACGCAGATGCCGTATGTTGTTCGGGACTCCGTTTGAACGAAACTCACCTTTGATTGAGTAACCGGGGCCGCCGGTTCCCGTTCCTGTCGGACATCCGCCTTGAATCATAAATCCTTTAATGACCCGGTGGAATGTCAGTTGATTGTAAAATCCTTTTCTGGCAAGATCGATAAAATTCGCAGCTGAAATCGGTGCCTGTTCCGTGTTCAGTTCAAGAACGATTCGGTTACCGTCAGCCAGAACCAAGGTCGCCTTCTGTGCTGTTCTTTCGTTTTTGTCTTTTTGTTCGTTCATACGCTCTCCTTCTTATTTTTGGCTTTGATGCCGGTTTTCGATCATCGTAACAATGTGATATTCAAATCAGCTTCTCATTTTCATGCAGCAGCTGATCCTTGATCGTCCAGAGTTCAAGTGAAAGATCCACATAATAGGTCTGCGGGTTTTCAAATCGTTTCAGGGAATCCCACAGTCTTTCCGTTTCCTGGGCACAGAACTGTCTGGTTTCTTCAATTGATATACGGGGGGAAACCAGTGTTCCGCCAACAAAGATAGGCTCCAGCAGCTTTTGGGCAACATAGTTGATGACTGTTTTTCGTTTCCATGTGTGCAGCGGATCAAATAGCTCATAAGGCTGTTCAGGATCGATTATTTCATCAGCCAGCGTAATGACATCTGCAATCGCTTTCCCGGTCGATGTATCATACAAGCGCCAGACCTCTTTATCGCAAGGATTTGTTATTTTACCCGCATTTTCGGAGAATTTCATCCGCGGAACGATTTCTCCATCTCGTTCGATGGCGGATAGTTTGTAAACACCGCCAAAAACAGGCTCCGCACGCGACGTAATTAACCGTTCGCCGACACCAAATGAGTCAACCGCTGCTCCTTGTTGAATCAGATCCCTGATAATGTACTCGTCCAGCGAATTACTCACGGTGATCTGGCAGTCGTGTAGTCCGGATCGATCAAGCAGTTCACGCGCCTTAAGCGTCAGATAGGTTAAGTCGCCGCTATCAATCCGTATACCGCGCAAACGATACCCCATCGGTTCCAGCACATTCTTTGCTGTCTGAATGGCATTGGGTACACCTGACTTCAGGACATTGTACGTATCCACCAGCAGGACAGTATGATCAGGGAATGAGCGGGCGTATGCGCTAAACGCCTCGTATTCCGAATCAAAAGCCTGAATCCAGCTGTGCGCCATTGTCCCGAACACCGGAACACCGAAATGCTCACCGCAAATCGTACACGATGTTCCATCTGCTCCGGCAATATAGGCTGCCCGCGCACCTAATACGGCGGCATCATAGCCCTGTGCACGGCGGGAGCCAAATTCGAAAACGGGTCGTCCTTGAGCGGCGCGGACGATTCGCGATGTTTTTGTTGCAATCAGTGTCTGATGGTTGATCGTAACCAGAAGCATTGTTTCAATCATCTGTGCCTGAATCAGAGGACCGCGAACCTTGACGATCGGTTCATTGGGGAAAA
>JAAYBY010000237.1 GCA_012729935.1 Clostridiaceae bacterium
CGCAGCTGATTGATCGTTCTCCGCCGGTCTATCGCCTGAAAAACAGGTTGTATGATCGACATTGTTTGCTCAGACAGATCAATGACCGGATCTGAAATACCAAAAGTGTGGTAGGCCGTCTGAATCAAGTTCCATAGACCTCCCTGCAGTCTAAAACACGAATACCGGTCTGATTCAGCCGTTCCAAAGCGAGTTCCGGGTTTTCCACACGGATGATGACAATCGCATCGTCGGATGAACGTCCGACAAAAGCATAGAGATAGTCAACGGATATCGATCCGGAGCTTAATGTTTCAAGTGCCTCATCCAGCGTTCCGGGCCGGTCGGCAATGGCCAGCGCGATCACACGGGTTGAGCTGACTGTGAATCCGGTTTTCGTTAAAACGTCCTGAGCCTTTTCAGGCTGGTCGACGATCATGCGCAATATGCCATACTCCGTCGTATCAGCAATGTAGAGCGCACGAATATCGATCTGGTGTTCTTTTAAGGTCCGGGTCACTTCTGCAAGTCTTCCGGATTTATTCTCCAGAAAGACCGATATCTGTTTGACAAACATGACGAGCACCTCCATGAAGATCGCAGTAAAGCCAGTTTCTGGCGACCGCATCAGTCTGTTTGAGTTGCTTTCATTATACCAGATCCCAGTTCAAATGCCTGAATGTTTATCGCATGCAGTTTTTGCGGAAGAACATGTTCGATGGCCTGAAGGAAAACACGTTCGGGTATATCGAGCAGTTGCGACAACGCACCCAGCATGACGACATTGACCGCCTTGACTGATCCTGCCTGCTGTGCCAGACCGGTCGCATCGATTGAAAAGACCCGTGTTGAACCAAGTTCTGCCTGCCGCAGAGTCTGTTCGACTGCTTCCGGATACTGTGCCTGTCCCATACTGACCGTCACCGGCATGACTCGGTTCTGATTCATGATCATCACACCGCCGACCTTCAGATGGGAAGCCCATCGAAGAGCTTCGAGTTCTTCAAACGACAGGATAAAATCAGCTTCACCCGGCTCAATGACCGGTGAATGAACCTGTGGTGCGATCCGAACTGCTGTTGTCACGCTTCCGCCACGCTGTGCCATGCCATGAACTTCGGACACACGGGTGTCGAGCCCCAGCTGAAGTGCCACATCGCTGAGTAATTTGCCGGCTACCAGCGTACCCTGGCCGCCGACACCGGCTAAAAGTAAATTAAATCGTTTAATCACAGTCGCCACCTCCCTGCTTCAAAGCCTGAAAACGGCACGTCCGAATACAAAGTCCGCATCCGTTACAGGTATCCGGATCGATGACCGGATAGCCGTCAGGACCGGCTGTCAACGCAGGACACATCAGGCGGATACACGCCCCGCACCGGGTGCACAGCGGCTGGTCAAGATAAACAAGCTGGTCGCGCGTACCTTTGCCCTGAGGAATCAGTGCACAAGGGCGGCGGGCAATGATCACAGATACACCTTTTTGCTTCAGTTCTTCTGCTATTGTCTTTTCCGACGCTTTTGAGTCAGCAGGATCTACGACACGAACCGAGGCAGCACCCAACACCCGACAAAGCGCTTCCAGATCGACAGACGGTGCCTGCTGCATCCGGATATTCAAACCCGTCGACGGATTCTGCTGATGACCGGTCATCCCTGTGATCGAATTGTCAAGAATGAGGATTGTGCTGTCGCTCTGATTGTATACACTGTTGAGCAAGCCGGTCATGCCCGAGTGCAGGAATGTGGAATCACCGATAACAGCGACGGTCTTCCCGGTAAGCTGGCCGTTCGTGGCCTTCGCAATCCCGTGTGCCATACCGATTGACGCACCCATACAAACGCAGGTATCCATCGCATAAGTCGGATTTAAAGCTCCGAGCGTGTAGCAGCCGATATCACCAGTTACGATAACTTTCAGACGCTTAAGTGCCATAAACAGGCCCCGATGCGGACATCCGGCACAGAGAACAGGCGGGCGCGCCGGAGCTTCTGTCAGCTGACCGGCATCAAAGGCTGGCGGTGTCGGTTTATTTGTTTCTAACCCTGACCGGATCAAAGCGGTTGAATATTCACCGCACAGGGTAAATAATGTCTTTCCTTCACAGGCGATTCCAGCGGCTTTCAGTTCCGTCTCAATGACAGGATCCAGTTCTTCAGCGATGATCAGACGATCAACGTCGGCGGCAAACCGTTGTAATGCGTCAATCGGCAGCGGCCAGACCAGACCCAGCTTGAATACCGATGCGTCCGGAAAAGCCTCACGGACATACTGGCTCACAACACCACTCGTCACAAAACCGATTGAACGGCTTTTGTGAATAATCTGATGGCAGCCCACCGATTCAGATGTTTCAGCCAATCGGGACATCCGATCTTCTACCAGCCTGTGGCGTTTGCGGGCCATGGCCGGCATCATCACGTGCTTTTCTATGTTTTTGGCATAGGGGCGGACAACCTGCGGCTCAACAGCTGACAGCTCGACAGGTGATCTCGTATGTGCAATGCGTGTCGTCAGCCGGACGAGCACCGGTGTATCAAACTGCTCTGACAGCTCAAAAGCCGCCCGGGTCATGTCCTGGCATTCCTGACTGTCAGCCGGTTCAAACATCGGCAGCTTGGCTGCCCGGGCATAATGCCGGCTGTCCTGCTCATTCTGCGAACTGTGCATGCCCGGATCATCCGCGACAACGACAACGAGTCCACCGTTCACGCCTGTATAGGAGGATGTGAAAAGCGGATCAGCTGCGACGTTCAAGCCAACATGTTTCATGCAGCTCATGGCACGTGCGCCGGCCAGACTGGCTCCGACAGCCACTTCCAGACCGACTTTTTCATTGGGTGCCCATTCGCACGCGATTTGCTCATACTGGCTGGCCGCCTCTGTTATCTCTGTACTGGGCGTGCCGGGATACGATGAAATGACCTTGACGCCGGCAGCATGTGCCCCGGCAGCAATGGCTTCATTTCCCAATAGAATCTGTTTCAATCAAACATCACCACTTCTTTTTTGTTTCAGCAGTCAGACGATTGGTCTGATGACACTGATTGTCCCATTATTATCGATTTTGGCTGTTCGCGCAAGGCAGGCTGTCACGATTTGGCCGTTGATCAGCCAAGCGATCAGAAATTTTTATCATGGCGGCGATCGATGACGCGCTTGGATTTTCCAGCTGTCCGCTGAATGGTCTGAGGATTCAGCAGTGTCACCTTAACACCAATCTGGAGAGTCGTACGGATCTTCTGCCTGATCTCTTGTGTCAGGTGCTCAAGCTCAGCGTAGCGCTCCAGCCGCTCTCCATCAGTCAGTTCTACTTGAACCTCTAGTTTGTCCATAAACTGCTCCGTTGTCACGATCATCTGGTAGTGCGGTCCGATTCCCGGAATGGTCATCAGCACAGACTCAATCTGTGAGGGGAAGACATTGACACCGCGAATGACCATCATATCGTCTGAACGGCCGCGAACCAGGTCCATGCGCACATTCGTCCGGCCGCAGCGGCACGGTTCGCGGTTAAGACGAGTGATGTCTCTCGTCCGGTAGCGGATCATCGGAATACCCTCTTTGGTTAAAGTCGTCAGGACCAGTTCACCTTCAGACCCTTCCGGCAGGACAGCCCCGGTGTCCGGATCGATGATTTCCGGATAGATATGATCCTCATTGATATGCATACCGCTGTGTTCCAGACATTCATAGGAAACACCCGGTCCGCAGATTTCTGTCAGTCCGTAATTCTGTGTATCAATGATCGAAAGCCGTTCCATGATCAGTTGTCTCATTTCAGGTGTATGGCCTTCACCGCCGAACAGGCCGACGCGCAGTCTAAGATCCTCGCTTTTAACGCCCTCCGCCTGCATAACTTCAGTCAGATGCAGGATATATGACGGTGTTGCAACCAGTACAGTCGTACCAAAGTCCTGCATGAACATTAATTGTCGTTCAGACTGACCACTTGAGATGGGCAGCACGGAAGCACCCAGACGCTCAATGCCGGCATGCATTCCGAATCCACCGGTAAAAAGACCATAGCCAAACGAAATCTGCGCGATATCATTTTCGGTTACACCGGCAGCGGCTGCAACTCTGGCACAGCAGTCGGTCCAGTTCTCCATATCCTGCCTTGTATAACCGACCACAACCGGTTTGCCCGTCGTTCCTGAAGACGAGTGGAAACGGACAATCCGGCTGAGAGGTTCGGCAAAAAGGCCAAATGGATAGTGGTCTCTGAGATCTGTTTTAAGTGTGAACGGAATTCGTTCCAGATCCTGCAGGTGCCTGACGGACTCTGGTTTGATCCCGGCCTCATCAAGGCGTGCCCTGTAGAATGGAACCTGGTGGTAGATGCGTTCGATCGTCGCCCGCAAACGATCCAGCTGTATACGCTCCATTTCTGATCGTGATAATTGCTCAGCAGAACTCCAGATCATAAAAAACTCGCTCCTTCCGGAATTGGAAACCAGCGTCGTGTCAGACGACTGGCCAACGGTGTTATAACCAGTGATACAAGCATCGCCAGAACAGCCAGACGGGGCGACCAGAAACCCGTCGGCAGCTGAAGAATCAAAATGATGGCAGCACCGATAATCACCGTACCCAGCCCGCTGACCATCCCGGCAACAGCACCGGCGCGTGTCGCTTTTCGGTCATATAGTCCCCAGATATAAGGTCCGATAAACGCTCCGGATACAGCGCCCCAGGAAAAGGCCATCAGCGTGACGATCGCGCTTGGGATAACGGCAATCAGATAAGATATAAAAACAAACAGCAGTGACAACAGGCGCATAACCAGCATACTTTTCTTTTTTAGAATGGTTCGTCCAAATGTCGGCGCAGAGACAAGGACAACAGAAGCCAGTGTCGACATGGAAGCTGACATCATCAGAACAATCAGGATGGCCATCAGACCCGGCGATAAAATCGACTCGAAGACCGCCGGCATCAAGGTATCCAGATCAGCGGTATTGAATTCAATGGCACGCTTTTGGGTTAAGACACGGGAAAACCCGCCAATCCAGTACGCACCGCCGCCAATGATCAAGGCAAGCAGCGTGCTCATAATGGTCGCGCGCCTGACCGTTACCCGATCGCGAATTCCGTTGAATTTGGCGATCATCTGAGGCAGTCCAAGCGTTCCCAGGCTGGTCATGAGAATCAATGTGATCAGATCAAAGGGCATGGGGCCGAGCGGCTGAACCAGTGATCCGACCGGTATCACATCTGTCTGTATAGCTGACAGGGCAGCATGCGCCTCGGAAAATCCACCGGAAAGCTGAACCACACGTACAGCCATATATCCGACGCCTATCGTCATGATCAGGCCTTGAATCAAACTGTTGATCGCCGTAGACAAATAACCGCCAAAAAACAGGTAGACACCCGTAACGATTGCAATCAGCATCATGCTGATGCGGATATCCGCCAGAATTGAATCGGAAAAATACCGCTGCATCACATATCCCAACCCCTGGTAGACAGATGCAGAATAGGGTATCAGAAATATAAAAATGATCACCGCCGCGAAACGTTCAATCCCGATGCTGTCATAGCGCTTACGAAAAAATTCCGCCATTGTGCTCACCTGCATGGCCTGACTGATGCGCCTCGTCCGTTCTGCAAGAAGGAGCCAGGCGAGCAACGATCCGATCACGGCATTGCCGATCCCGATCCAGGTTGCGGACAAGCCGAACTGCCAGCCAAAACGGCCGGCATAGCCGACAAAAACGACAGCGGAAAAATAAGTTGTACCATAGGAAAATGCAGATAACCAGGGACCGATTTTGCGTCCACCCAGAACATAGTCTTCAGATGTTTGAACTTTTCGATAACTGATCAGTCCGACAAGAATCATGACAAGAAGAAACAAGCCCAGAACACCATATTTAAGCATACTACCATCCTTCCCTGCCGTTTCCGGCGCTGCCTATCCATGATATCATAAAAATATTTTCCTGCAAGCGGACAAAAAGAAAACGCCCAAGACCTTACAGTCTCAAGCGTTTCGGTTGGTGCGGCCAATGGGACTTGAACCCATACGGTTGCCCACACGCCCCTCAAACGTGCGCGTCTGCCAGTTCCGCCATGGCCGCACGGCTAAACGGTCTGATCACGCAGATCAGCATTTGACATTATAAGCATCGTGTTCATCGTTTGTCAACAGAGCAATCCGGCCAAAAGCCGCTCCTTGGTAATGATGCGATTACGGCTCAGACGGTTCCGGGATTTAGTTCAATCGGTTGATGATCTGCTTCAAACACCCAGCCAAAGGCATCGAGCGTGATTGTTTTTTCACCAGTTGTTATTGTGCGAGGCTCGTCGCTTCGGTTGAGTGCAACAAAGACACTTGAAGGTCCGTCATCACCTGACCGATCCAATTCCTTCAGCAGCATCCGCTCCATGACGATACAATCCTGATGTGCCAGATGTGTGGTCAGTCTGCCGCTGCGCAGCACCAGCCAGTCCCTCCTCAGGCAGCCAAGACGGGCGACAAAAGCCTGCAGTTCTGTCTGTCCGCTGCCCCAGGGAAACGTCCGGCGGTTAAATGGGTCGCGATAACCTTCCATGCCCACCTCATCGCCATAGTAAATGACCGGACAGCCAGGATAGACCATCTGGAAAAGGATGGCCAGCCGTATTAACTTTTCTCCACGCTTTCGTTGTTCATCCGACAGGCGTAAGACCGCCTGCTGTTCGCGTGTGCCCGGATCCGGGTCGCCTGCCAGGGTCGTTAAAGCACGTTCGATATCGTGACTGGATATCAGATTATACGCCGAATATAAAGCTGGTTCCGGATAATGTTCTCGCAGTGTTTCCAGCTGGTGGTGCATCCGTTCAGCCCCAAAATGGCCGATCAGCCATCCTGTCAGAGCGCGCCGGAACGGATAATTCATAACGGAATCATGTGTTCGGCCAAACAGAAAATCCCGGTAATAGCCATAACTGATCTTGTTGCTGGCATCTTCCCAGACCTCGCCGATGATGGCTGCATCATCCTTTTCGTCCCGTGCGGCCTGTCGAATCGCACGCAGAAAAAAATCAGGCAGTTCATCAGAGACGTCAAGGCGCCATCCGGACGCTCCCAATCGCAGCCAGTGGCGAACAATGCCCTCAGAACCCGCGATAAAGTCCCGGTACATCAGGTCCTGCTCATTGACTGAGGGCAGCTCGGCAAATCCCCACCAGGCATCATAGGAAACCTGTCCGTTCATGTGGGAAAAGGAATACCAGCTGCCATAAGGTGACAGTCCCTCTCCGTTTGCCTCCTGCCAGGCGCCAGTGTCGTCATATCGCTTATATTTATTGAAGTAGCGGCTATCTGCGCCGGTATGGTTAAAAACACCATCGAGAATGATCCGGATACCCAGTCTCTTTGCTTCATCACACAAGGCACTAAAGTCCGATTCTGTTCCCAGAAGCGGGTCAATACGTCTGTAATCGGCCGTATCATATCGATGATTGGACCGCGCCTCGAAAATGGGATTGAGATAAAGGACAGAAACACCCATCCGATAAAGATAATCCAGTTTTTCCCGGATTCCGTTCAGTGACCCACCAAAAAAATCACACGCCAGATAGCCCGTTTCAGGTTTCCCTGCGATATCGACCTCATCATCCCAATTTTCATGGAACAACCGCTCCGGCCGGTCATGTACCTGAAAGCGTTCTGGCTGAAACGCAGCATCTCTGTTAAAGCGGTCAGGGAATATCTGGTAGATGACATGGCCTGTCAGCCAGTCAGGGACATCGAACGTTTTTTCATAAACAGTGATCTGCCAGGCCTGCGGTGTTTGTGGCTGACCCGGTAAAAACCGTGGTTCTTTGTTGCTGATGAGACTGCCGCCAGACAGATCATCGCGATTACGCGTCAAAAAGAAGCAGCCGGTTTCCGTTTCAATTTCAAACCAGTAGAAAAAAAGGCACGCCTCACTCGGCATGGTGACGGACAGGCTGTAACAATCCTGACATCCAGATTGTTGCGCTGTTCTTTCCAAACGCTTTTGACTGCGCTCAAACGAGCACAGTCCATAGGCATAGACCAATGTCACTGTCTGTATAGGGTTGTTGTCATGATTCCGATCCACGTGGACTGCAAGGCGTACAGTCGTTCCGTTTTGAACGGCACCAAATGGTTCACGGTGGTTCAAACAGCGGCTCTGATGCTGTACCGTCATGATATCGGACGGTTTGACGGCTGGCTAAGAACCATCTCATACAGAGACGCATACGTGTCTGCTGACCGACTCCAGGAAAAGTTCTGATTCATCGCCGTTCGAACAAGCGCCTGCCAGGCCTGTGGCATATGTCGGTAGACGTCACAGGCATATCGGGTGATAAACAGCATTTCATGAGCGTTGATGTTTTTAAAGGAAAATCCGTTACCGGAACCCGTATATTGGTTGTACGGATTGACGGTGTCACGAAGTCCTCCCGTCTCCCGAACGACCGGTATGGTTCCATAACGCATGGCAATCATTTGTGACAGACCGCACGGTTCAAAAATGGATGGCATCAAAAACAAATCGGCTCCTGCATAAATGCGTCTGGACAGAGATTCGTCGAATGTCAAACAGGCTGCCATCGCATCCGGATGGCGCTGTGCCGCTGCTTTGAGCGCCTGTTCATAATGTGGCTGTCCGGTACCCAGTACGATCAGCTGGCAGCTGCCGTCAAGCAGATCATCCAGTACATGCAGCAGCAGGTCAAGTCCCTTCTGGTCGACCAGACGGGTCACCATGGCGATCAGTGGCGTTCTGGCAGACACATGCAGGCCGAGTTCCGTCTGGACAGCCGTTTTGCAGTGCGCTTTTCCAGTCTGCCAGTCATCAACCGAATAGCGGTCGGTAATAACCGGGTCCGTCTCAGGGTCATACTGCGTGATATCAATACCATTAAGAATACCGGTCAGCTTATAAGCATTCCGCTGCAGCAATTCGTGCAGTCCTTCTCCGTAGAAATCCAGCTTGATTTCTTCTGCATAACTGGGTGAAACCGTTGTCACATGATCGGCGTAGACGATGCCGGCTTTCATAAAATTCGGCACACCGTCCCGGAGAATACCTTCTTCGGTCATAAATCGATCTGGCATATCCATCAGGTCTGCAATTCGCTCACGACCATGAATTCCCTGATATTTCAAATTGTGGATGGTCAGAATCGTCTTGATCGAATCAAGCCGCCCGTAAGGGCGATAATGTGCTTCAAGCAGGCATGGTATCATACCGGTCTGCCAATCGTTCAGATGCAGAATGTCCGGCATGAAATCCATCGGATGGTCAAGACTTTCAAGAACCGCCCGCTGGAAAAAACTATACCGTTCAATGTCAAATGTGTAATCCAGATAGATCTGTTCGTGGTTGAAATATGTTTCATTGTCAAACAGGTAAAAGATCTGATCGTTCACGACCAGTTTTAAAACACCGCAATACAGTGTCCGCCAGCCCATGCGAACCATGTGCCAGCCTAGAAACTGCAGATCGTCACTGTACTCATTTCGAATCGACTGATAAAGCGGCAGCGCAATACGAACATCGAAGCCCTTCTGGTTTAAAACCGGTGCAAGCGCCCCGACAACATCACCCATCCCGCCTGCTTTTGCCAGCGGAACCGCTTCAGAAGAAATGAAGAGAACTTTACGCTTTCTCATACGATTGCCCCCTTTCCGATCACCACCGGAAACTCTTTCTGTCCGACCAGTTTAATACCCGGGCGAATAACACAATTTTTGTCGAGTATGACATTTTCAAGTACAACACCTTCTGAAATATACGTGTCCTGCATAATAATGCTGTTTTTAATTGTCGCATGTGCTGATACCGTGACACCGCGGAACAGCATGCTGTTCGATACAGCCCCGTTGATCAGACAACCGTCTGATATCAGGCTGTTTTCAGCCCGGTTTTTTGATCCATACAGCGTCGGTGCCTCATCTTTGACTTTTGTGAATACCGGCAGACCGGACCAGAAAAGATCCTGTCGCGTTCGTTCATCAAGCAAATCCATTGTGCTGGAAAAATACGTCTGAATACTGTTGATCCTTAGAAGAACTTCCTTATATTCCATCGCAAATATTTTCAGTTCAACGTAACGTCTGAGAAAATTTTCAACCGAGAAATCATGTTCGCCGCGGGCGACATCCTCGTTGACAAGATCAAGCAGCCGCTCCCTCTCTATAATGATGACGCCCATCGAGCAGCGACTGGACACCGGCTTAGGCGGATTGAAGAGAACATCTTTGACCCATCCTTTTCGATCAACGCCCAGAATAGCACCGGGCGAGCCGTACTTCATCCCATCCCGATTGTAAAGAACACTGATGTCTGCACCGCTTTCTTCGTGACGAGCAACAAAGTCGTTAAAGGTGGCATTAAATACAACATTGCTGTTGGCGATGACAACGTAACGGCGGCGGTTAGCCCGGAAGAAATCCAGAAGACCCGACAGGTCGTCGATTTCACCTCCGTCATTGATGTTTACCGAGTTGATATAGGGCGGCAGCAGGCTCAGACCTTTATTCTTCCGATCCAGATCCCATGAACTTCCGGTCCCCAGATGATCCATCAAAGATTTGTATTTATGAAGGGCAATCACACCGACACTTGTCATGCCTGAATTGACCATGTTGGAAAGCATGAAATCGATGATCCGGTATCTCCCGGCAAACGGTATGGCGGCAAGCGCACGCGGTCTAGATAATTCACCCAGCTGGATTCGTTTATGGTCAGCCAGAATCAGTCCCATGGCATTAATGAACATCGCTTCAATCCTCCTCAGACGCGGAATCGCGTTTCAATGATCTCATCCGGTTCGTTATACGTAACCATCGAATTGCCTGGAATAACGGCTTTGTCTCTGATTTTAAGACCTCTTTCAAAGACAGTGATTCCACCGCTCAGCAAATGCTCATTTGTATACTGACATCGACCTGTGATGTCGGCACCCGCCCGGACGTCCTGTCCGATGACTGTTGCAAAACTGACAATACATTTGTTCAAAACAGCCCCGGACGCGACCGTGACACCCGGCATAAGGACAGAATCACGGACAACGGCTCCTTTCTCGATGGTCACGCTGTTAAACAAAACAGAGTGGTCAACGGTCCCGAAGATATTGCAGCCGTCAGTCATCGCGCTGTTGCTGACCTCCGCACTGTCTGCGATAAAATGTGACGGCTTGACCGGATTCCGGCTGTAAATTCGCCAGTCACGATCCCGCAGATTGATGTCATGAGGCCGATCCAGTATATCCATATTCGCTTCCCAGAGACTCGAGATGGTACCGACATCTTTCCAGTATCCGCTAAAACGGTACGCCTGCAGATTCATACCGACCTGCAGCATCTTGGGAATGATATCCTTGCCAAAATCATGATCAGAGTCCTTATCTTCCTCGTCGCAGGAAAGTTCGGCTCTCAGAACCGGCCAGTTGAAGATATAGACACCCATCGAAGCGAGATTGCTTTTTGCTTGTTTTGGTTTCTCTTCAAAGGTTGTAATCCGACCCTGCTTATCAGTGTTCATGATTCCGAACCGGCTGGTTTCACTCCAGGGTACCTCAAGCACAGCAATGGTCGCATCCGCTTTTTGACGAATATGTGTCTCCAGCATTTTTGCGTAATCCATTTTGTAAATATGATCGCCCGAGAGAATCAGAACGTATCTTGGATCCCAGTCCTCGATAAACTCGATGTTCTGGTAGATCGCGTTCGCTGTTCCCTTATACCAGTCGCTGTGTCCGGTTTTCTGGTACGGCGGTAAAATATACGTACCGCCCTTATTACGGTCCAGATCCCAGGGATGACCGTTTCCAATATATGTGTTGAGGGCAAGCGGTTGGTACTGCGTGAGAACCCCGACCGTTTCAATGCCCGAATTGGAGCAGTTGCTCAAGGTGAAATCAACAATCCGGTAACGGCTGCCAAAGGGTACAGCCGGCTTGGCCAAATACTTCGTCAACACCCCCAGTCGTGATCCCTGACCGCCAGCCAGGATTAAGGCGACAATTTCAGTTCGAGCCATATGCACTCCTCCAAAACATATTTTTTGGTCAACATTTCTGTAAAACCATACCGCACAGCGGCGGCAGATCGATCGTTAGCTGCTGTGTCTGCCGGGTGGCTTCAAAGATACGCAAGGCGGCTGTTTTCTCATCAGAAGATTCCTGGCCGTCGGCTTGCCTGCTCAAATAACCGCTTCCGCCAAACTGCAGATCATCGCTGTTCAAAATCAGTTGATAACGGCCGGGGGCCTGCAGCGGGATAGTATAGCCCGGCAGAGGTGCGGGGGTTTCGTTCAGAATGACAACCAGGCGTTTGCCCGTCTGCTCAATTCTTTCGTAGGCGAAGACGCTGTTGTTTGTGTCGTTCGCAATCAACCAGCGAAAACCGTCCCAGGACGAATCCTGCTCCCAGAGAGCCGGTGTTATCTGATACCAGCGATTCAGCGTCCGGACAAAATCCTGCAGCTGCCGATGCGCCTCGTAATCCAGCAAAAACCATTCCAGCGGTTCATCAAACCGCCATTCGATAAATTGTCCGATCTCACCGCCCATAAATGTCAGCTTGCTGCCCGGATGCGTCATCTGCCAGACAAACAAGGTGCGGAGACAGGCAAATTTCTGCCAGTAGTCACCAGGCATCCGGTTGATCAATGATTTTTTGCCGTGAACGACTTCATCATGAGACAGCGGCAGAATAAACCGTTCAGAAAAGGCGTATGTCAGCGAGAAGGTCAACTGATGGTGATGCCACTGGCGAAGGGCGTAATCCTGACCCATATAGTCGAGTGTGTCATTCATCCACCCCATATTCCATTTATGGGTAAATCCGAGACCCTGCTCAGACAATGGCCGGGTGACAGCCGGCCAGGGCGTCGCTTCTTCGGCAATCATCAGGCAGGCTGGTTTTTCAGTTCGGATCAGTGTGTTGAGTTTTCGGATAAAGTCAACCGCATCGAGATTCTCCACCCCGCCGTGTTCATTGGTCAGAAAATCGCTGCGGCCGTAATTCAAATACAACATGCTCGATACAGCATCGAGCCTCAAGCCGTCAATATGATATTCATCGAGCCAGAACCACGCGTTGGAGATGAGAAACGATTGAACTTCAAGCTTGCCAAAGTCGAAAACATACGTGCCCCACTCCTGCTGCTCACCCCGGCGGGAATCAGCATGTTCATAAAGCGGTGTTCCGTCAAAACGGGCAAGCCCGAACTCGTCCCTCGGAAAATGAGCCGGAACCCAGTCCAGGATCACTCGAAGCTGCTTCTGGTGAAGAATATCGACGAAATATTTGAAATCCGCTGGCGTACCATGACGGCTGGTTACACTATAATAACCGCTCACCTGATATCCCCATGACGCATCAAGTGGATGTTCCATGATCGGCATCAGTTCAACAGCAGTATATCCCATGTCGGAGAGGTAATCGGCAAGCTCATGGGCAATCGTCCGGTAATTCATGAACGAACCGTCGCTGTTGTGTCTCCAGGAACCGAGGTGGACTTCATAAATATTGAGCGCTTCTGCATCGGCAGCTGATTTCCGGGCTGCCATCCAAGCGTGGTCCTGCCACTGATAATCATCCGGATCGTACAGAATAGATGCGTTGGCCGGCCGTGTTTCACTGTGCCTGGCAAAAGGATCGGCTTTCAGACAAATGTTGCCCAGTTGGTCGCACACTGCGTATTTATAGCGATCCCATTGACGCGCACCCGGCACAAACCCGGTCCAGATTCCCGTCTGCCCCATCCGCTTCAGCGGAGACCTGTCAGGATTCCAATCATTGAATGTGCCTGCTACGGAAACCGAAACGGCTGCCGGTGCCCAGACCGCGAAACGATAACCCGGACGATTTTGCAGATCGGAGTCTGGCCGTGCGCCAAGCAACTGATAGCTCATGTAGTCCTGTCCCTGGTTGAACAGATAAGCCTGGTCCATGGTTCTTCCCCTGTCTTGCTGCATGCATGAAGTGTTTGCTTCAGCCGGCAGGCGGTCAGATTACTCAGACGATCATCGTCTGTCTTTATTATACCTTATTTGGTTATCTAAACAATGAAAAAGAGCAGTTCGCATCTGCTCTTTGTCCACTGTGTCTGATTAGAGTTCCTTTTCCAGATATCAGGATTGCCCGGCATAGGCCGCTCCCTGGTCAAACAAATCCATCTCCTGAGGGATCAGATGATGATGTCGTTCGGGCAGACTCTCCAGAAGCGCTTTTTCAAAAGTCTCCCTTTGAATGGATGACGTGCATGCTGAAAAGGCCCCCAGCAGAATAACGGTCGCAAACGTCATATTCCCAGCTTCAGATGCCATGTCAGAAGCCGGTATCGCAATGAGCCGGACATCCTGGCGATTGGGGACGCTCTTGACGAGCGATTCGTCAACGATAATCAGTCCGCCCGATTTGACCATCGGGCTGAATTTGTCAAGAGACGGGTTATTGAGTGCAATCAGGACATCCGTCTGGTTGAGAATGGGTGATCCGATCGACTGATCGGACAAAATGATACTGCAGTTTGCGGTTCCGCCTCGCATTTCCGGTCCGTATGAAGGCAGCCAGGAGACCTCGCGCCCTTCCATCAAAGCCGCGGTAGCGACAAATTTCCCTGCTGACAGAACTCCCTGCCCACCAAAGCCGGCGATTAAAACGGTCATTTCCATTCTGGCTTCACCTCGATTTCTGAGCCCCGGAAAACACCAAGGGGGTATTGTTTCATCATCGCTTCATCAACCCATTGCAGAGCTGAAACCGGGTCTTGCCCCCAGTTGGTCGGACAGGTTGATAAAATCTCAACCATTGAAAAACCCAGTCCTGCTTGTTGAACATAGAACGCCTTCCGTATGGCTTTTTTGGCCTGCCTGATCTGTTTGACGCCGGTCACAGAGACGCGTTCAATATAAACGGCACCTTGCAGCGTCGCGAGCATCTCACTGACATTGATCGGATAACCCTGCGCATCAGCAGAACGGCCGAACGGCGATGTTGTGGTCACCTGGCCGATCAATGTTGTCGGTGCCATCTGGCCGGATGTCATGCCGTAAATCGCATTGTTGACAAAAAAAGTTGATATTTTCTCACCGCGGGCAGCCGCATGAACGATTTCTGCGGTTCCGATCGCCGCCAGATCTCCATCACCTTGATAAGTGAACACCGTATGATTTGGATGAACGCGTTTAATGCCTGTCGCCACTGCCGGTGCCCGGCCATGGGCAGCCTGGACCATATCGCAGGCAAAATATTCATAGTTATTGTATGTGCAGCCAACCGGCGAAACACCGATGCTTGTTTCCAGAATACCCATCTCACACATGGTTTCGGCAATCAACCGATGGATGATGCCGTGCGTGCAGCCCGGACAATAATGAAACGGTTTATCTGTCAAACCAGGTGTTCTGGTAAATACTTTTTCTTCCATCATTTTATCTCCCCACAATAGACCGGATCTTGTCCAGTATTTCTTTTTGTGTCGGCATATTGCCACCGGTCCGGCCATGGAAATAAACGGGCTTCAATCCATTGACTGCAAGCCGAACATCTTCAACCATCTGTCCGGCATTCAATTCAACAGTCAGTACTGCCTGGACAGACGATTGATCAGCAGCTGACACAACTGCCGCATCAGGGAACGGCCACAGCGTAATCGGTCGAACCAGTCCGACATGGATGCCCAGAGCAGCCGCATCACGAATCACATTGCGGCAGATTCGGCTGCATGTCCCAAACGCAGCGACTATCACATCAGCGTTTTCGCAGTTGACCTGCTCAGACCGCACTTCCTGCTGCCGAATGATCTGGTACTTGTCCTGAAGCCGGTTATTCAGCGCTTCAAGATCATCCGCTTCAATATAGATTGATTGAATCGTATTGTGTTCACGTTCAGCCGCTTTGAAACCGGTTACAGCCCAGGGTTTGTCAGAGGAGTCAATCGGTTCTTCCTCGCGGAAGGCAACAGGCTCCATCATTTGCCCGAGCGTCCCGTCACCAAGAATCATGGTCAGCATGCGGTAGCGGTCAGCGAGATTAAATGCTTCGACGGTCAGTTCGTACAACTCCTGCACACTGGCAGGTGCCAGTACAATGTTCCGGTAGTCACCGTGTCCGCCGCCTTTGGTGGCCTGAAAATAATCACCCTGGGCAGGCAGAATACCACCGAGACCGGGACCGCCCCGGACAATGTTGACCACAACGGCGGGCAGTTCAGCACCGGCTATATAAGAAAATCCTTCTTGCTTCAGGCTGATTCCCGGGCTCGAGCTGGTTGTCAGGACACGGGCTCCGGCTGCAGAGGCACCGTAGACCATGTTGATGGCAGCTACTTCGCTCTCCGCCTGAACCATGACACCCCCGGCTTCCACCATCCGGCGTGCCATGTAATGCATGATTTCAGTCTGCGGTGTGATCGGATAGCCGAAATAATGACGGCATCCGGCTCTGACGGCAGCTTCAGCGATCACTTCATTCCCTTTCATCAGTACGCGTTTGTTCATGTCCGTTTTGTCTCCTTCCAGACTTCGATCACAGCATCCGGACAGATGGTTGCACAGAACGCACAGCCGATGCAGGCACTCATATCCGTCACACCGGCCGGATGAAATCCTCTCGAGTTCAATGTATCCCTTTTCAGGGTTATGATTTTTTTGGGACAGACCGATACGCAAAGTCCGCAGCCTTTGCATCGTTCTTCCTTGATTTCAATTCTTGACATCATGATCCTCCTGACAGACTATTCAAAACATTATAGTGTTTTTCCCGGTTATCATCAAGCACAGCTGAGTGGTGCAGGCCGTAAACTGTTCGCACACTTTCTTTTCACACCCGATAG
>JAAYBY010000238.1 GCA_012729935.1 Clostridiaceae bacterium
GCCTCTTGTTTCACCTGCTGGAACACCTTACAATGGTGGTTATCAAATACATGTGAAAGATAATGTGATGAAATCGGACAAAGCAAAATTACTGGAGCTCACATTGGACATTGGACGGGCCCTGCTTGAGAATGGCGCGGAGACGTATCGGGTTGAAGAATCAATCAGCCGGATCATGACAGCGTATGGCGTATCTAAGACGGAGGTCTTTGCCATTCCTGCGTGTATCATCACATCAATCAGCGATGATGCTGAAAATCTGACAAAAGTCGAGCGGATCACACAGCGATCGACCAATCTCGACAGAGTGACCCGACTGAGTAATCTGAGCCGGCTGATTTGCGAAACCAAGCCGGACATGCATACGATCCGGATGGAACTGGACCGGATAATGGCTCAGCCAACCTATCCTTTTTTTCTTCAGATGGCTGCCTTTATGCTGGTTGCATCTGCGTTTACCGTTGTTCTCGGCGGTGATATACGAGCCGGCTTGGCAGCTGCTCTTTGCGGGTTGTGTACAAAACCGGTCATTGATTTGCTGGTTCGCTTTCAGACGAATGTTTTCTTTACCAATATTATCGGTGGCGCACTGATCGCAGCCATAGCCTTAGTTGCTGCACGTTTTGGCCTGAGCAGCCAGGTTGACCTGATCATCATTGGCACACTGATGAACCTGGTGCCCGGCGTGGCCATCACAAACAGCATGCGCGACATTATCGCCGGAGATTTCGTATCGGGACTGACCAAGCTGACGGAAGCCGTCATCATCGCCGTGGCAATCGCCCTTGGAACCGGCCTGACATTCACGGTTGTGAATCATCTATTGTAATGAAGGGAGGGCGCTGTGACTGATATCATTCAACTCATCACCAGCTGTCTGGCAACGTTGGCTGCCTGCATCGGTTTCAGCATCCTGTTTAATCTACGCGGCAGTGGGATTTTGCTGGCTTCCCTGGGCGGTGTAATCGGCTGGGCTGTCTACCTGACAACCGCAATGACAGGAAGTGATCTGCTGCAGTCTTTCCTCGCGACAATCGCGATTACTGCTTATGCGGAAGTCATGGCCCGTATGAAGAAAACACCAGTCACGGCTTTTCTGATTGTCTCTTTGCTGCCTCTGGTACCGGGCAGTGGTATCTATTACACGATGCGGTATTTTGTCAGCGGAGATACAGCCAGATTTATTGATTCCGGACTGCACACACTGGCAATTGCCGGTTCGCTGGCAATCGGAATTCTACCGGTCTTCTCCATCGTTCGGCTGGTCAGCCGATTCAAGAACCGGCGCGCTGCGACCAACGGATTATCGTAAACGACTTCCATCAGATAGAAAGGAGTACCACCCATGCCGCTGGTAATCATTCGTGATGATATAACCCGCCTGCAGGTAGACGCAATCGTCAATGCTGCCAATAGCCGACTGAAACAGGGCGGTGGTGTCTGCGGTGCGATTTTTCGTGCGGCAGGTGAAGATAAACTTCAGGCTGCGTGTGACACAATCGGTTTCTGTTCAACCGGCGATGCTGTTATCACAGAAGGATTTTCTCTGCCGGCGCGGTACATCATTCATGCAGTTGGACCGGTCTGGCAGGGCGGCGGTCATCATGAAGAAGCTTTACTGAGATCCTGCTATACAAAAGCATTGCAGCTTGCTCTTGAAAACGATTTTCAATCCGCCGCTTTTCCGCTGATTTCCTCGGGCGTTTACGGTTATCCGAAAGATCAGGCACTGAGTGTTGCCATGTCTGCCATCGGTGATTTTTTGCTTCAACACGACCTGATGGTTTATCTCGTTGTTTATGACAAAAAATCCTTTCAATTAAGCACACAGTTGTTTGAGTCCATCCAGTCCTATCTGGATGAACATGAGGTGATCGAAGAGGACTATGATAGAAGGCGTCTGCTGAAAAACCGGAGCCTTGAGGATGCTGCAGCATCATTTGATTATGATATCCAGTGTGTTGAAGAAAAATCCCAGTCATCTTCTTTTCAGCTCACCGGAGAACTGAGTGACGTTTTGAATCACAGAAGCGAGAGCTTTTCGCAAATGCTGTTGCGACTGATAAATGAAAGCAATAAAACAGATCCGGAAGTCTACAAACGCGCCAATCTTGACCGCAAGCTGTTTTCTAAAATTCGCAGCCATGCACACTACCAACCCAGTAAGAATACGGCACTGGCGCTGGCAATCGCACTGGAACTGAACCTTGACCAGACAGCTGATCTGCTGCAGAGAGCCGGGTTTGCCTTATCTCCGAGCAGCCGGTTTGACCTGATTGTCTCGTATTTTATTCAAGCCGGCCAATACAATATTTTCGAGATCAATGAAGCCTTGTTTGCCTTCGATGAGAGTCTGCTGGGAGCCTGATCACTCCACAACTGTCGCCTGACAGGCGACCAGCGGGTGTAGTTCGGATGATATCCTCAAATCAGAACAGAAACAAAAGGAGGCAATCATCATGAAAAAAGGACTGACGGAGCTGATATTTATTCTTGATCGCAGCGGATCCATGAGTGGACTGGAAAGCGATACGATCGGCGGTTTCAACTCACTTCTGAATAAGCAAAAACAAGAAGAAGGATCGTGTGTCATCACAACAGTGTTGTTTGATGACCGGTATGAGCTGCTGCATGACCGGATCAATCTGCAGGGCGTGAAGCCTATCACTGAAAAAGAATATTATGTTCGCGGCTCCACCGCGCTGCTGGACGCGGTCGGCCGCACCATCAACAAGATTCGCAATGTCCAGAAAAATACTGCTGCAGAAGAACAGGCAGAAAAAGTGTTGTTTGTCATCACAACAGACGGCATGGAGAATGCCAGCAGGGAATATGA
>JAAYBY010000239.1 GCA_012729935.1 Clostridiaceae bacterium
CCTTTGACAAAGCCATCAGGCTTTAAGACAGACATCTGGCGCCAGGTTGTTCCGTTATCATCCGAAATACTGTAGCAAACGCCATCAGAATAACAGTCATAGCGGTTATGCAAAGTTCGTCCGAAACGTTTGAACAAGTCCTCGCCCCAGGTCTCAGGACCTTTCCCGACCGGTACAAGGGCCCAGCGAAAATAGGTAACAATAATTCGTCCATCAGTCAGTACATTGACACATGGGTCCTGATCACTCATGTCCGGATCGTCAACGATCACGTTGAGCTCTGAATCAAATGTTTTTCCGCCGTCACGTGAAACAACAAAAACATCCCGGGCTGTCGGATCAATATGAGTGACACGCCCAAACTCCTTTTGTCTTTCCAACGCGTGCCGGAACGCACAGATTACAGAACCATCCGGTAAATGTGCCAGATTGGGAAAAGCGACATACTCTCCGTCGCGATAGATGGTTTGGTGTCCTTTAATATCCATGATGCCTCCATTGTCGCGTAATATTACGTCTGGCAAATCTTTTTCCGATAATCAGGATTTGATTCCGGAAGTCACCAGCGATGCGACAAAGAATTTTTGTGCCGCAAAAAACAGAACGATGATCGGTGTCAGCATGCAGACATTCGCGGCCATAATTGCAGGGTAATTCTGTGATTGGTCATCGGCAAAATACTTGACAGCAAATGGCATGGTGAACAGCCGCTCGCTTCTCAAATAAAGAAGCGGTTTTTCATAGTCATTCCAAGTCCAGATAAAGTACATGAACAACAAGGTGGCGATGTACGGCTTCACGTTCGGAATGGCGACACTCCAGTATATCCGCGGATGACTCGCACCGTCGATTTTCGAAGCATCCATGAGGTCTGATGGCAATCCAACGAATGCCTGACGCATGATGAAGACTCCGAAAGCACCACCAAAAGCAGCCGGCATCCAAAGAGCCATGTGGCTGTCAACCAGACCAATTCTGGAATAGACGATGAAAGTCGGCAATAAGGTTACAAGTGCCGGCAGCATCGTGGTCATCAGTTTCATCAGGAAAAATTTGTTTCGTCCGACAAAGTTGATTTTTGCATACGCATAACCGGCCAGTGTACATGAGAAAAATGTTCCAACCAGCGCAAGCACCGTTACTTTAACCGAATTTAAGAAGAACGTCACAAATGAGACCGTACCATCGAACAGTAAAACATAGCCTCTGAGGGTTGGTTCCTTGGGGATCCATTCAATCGGAAAAACAAAGACAGAGTTCATGCCCTTAAAGGAAGCCGACAGCATCCAGAAAAAGGGGAAAACCATAATCAGGCCGCCAGCCCAAATCAGCAGTGATAATAAAGTCCGCTTACCGATTCTCAATGCTTTAGCGCGTTGTTTTCTTTTCATTTTTTCGCTCTGTGTCATCTTGCTACCCCCTTCATTAATCAGCAGACCATTTGCCCTGTGTCCGCCAGCGAATCAGGGTAAAGATAAACACGATAAAGCAAAGCAGCCATGACAACGCACAGGCATAGGAGGCACGGTATGTTTCAAAAGCTGAGCGATAGATATATAGACCAAGCGTATACGAGGCTGTGCCGGGACCGCCATTGGTGATAATCTGAACAAAACTCCACATTTGAAGACTGCCGATAAATCCGAGGATCGTAAGCAGAAATGTGGTTGGAGAAAGCAGCGGGAGTGTGATTTTGAAATACTTCGTCACAGGCCCGGCTCCGTCAATATCAGCCGCTTCATAATAAGATTCAGGAATACTCTGAAGCGCAGCACTGTACATCAGCATGTAGTACCCGAGATTCTGCCAGACAAGAATAATCATGATACCGATCAGAACCCAGTCACTGCTGTTGAGCCATTTAGGCACACTATCAGACGGCACACCCAGAGAAATGAGAAAGGCATTGATTGGACCCTTGGTCGCATGATAAAGCGCCTGCCAGACAGTTGCGATCGCAACCATGTTGGTGACATACGGCAGGAAATAGAGCGCGCGGGCGCCGGCTTTTCCGAAGATCGAGCGATTCAGCACGCTGGCAAGGACAGAGGCCAGAACGAGCGATATCGGGACGACCAGCAGGAGTATTAAATTGTTGCGCAATGAGGCTTTCAGGTAAATGTCGCCAATCATTGCCTTGAAATTGTTCAGGCCAACGAACGTAAGGTCATCAAATCCTTTGAGGAGGTTCCAGTCCGTAAAGGACATAACCAGGGAAAAGACGATGCCAAACAATGTGAAGACTGAAAAACCAATCAAATTGGGGAGGATGAAAACATATCCCCAAACATTTTCCATTTTTTTTGCAGAGCGCATACTGCTTACTTTTTTGGCAGGTGTCGGCAGGGTAGCTGCCATTTGGCTTTTATTCAATAGATCAGCTCCTAACCCAGATCATGGATCTAAAATAGTATTTTTCGTATCAGCATTCCATACATAGCTGTATGGAAAATAACTGATGATGGATGTACGCTGCCCGGATGGGCAGCGTACATCACTTTTTTCAAACTATTGTATTTCAGGTCCGTTTTATTGAGCGTTTGCAATCTCGGCAGCAGCCAGTTCCTGCATCAGTTCAACAAATCCATCGATGTCAAGTTCACCTGCCAGGAACAGTGTGTACTGTTCAGAGAACAGAGTGTACATCAGTGAATAGTATTTTGCGAGTTCAGGGTC
>JAAYBY010000240.1 GCA_012729935.1 Clostridiaceae bacterium
ATCGAAAAATCATTTTTGACCGCTCAGCGATTGAAACGTGAGCGACCGGCAGGAGCCGCCTATATTCGCGGAATCACCATGGAAGGACCTTTTTTTAACATAGCCAAAAAAGGTGCTCAGAATCCCCGATATCTGGTACCTCCGGATTATGACTTTTTCACACGTCTAAACCAAGCAGCAGATGGACTAATTAAAATTGCCTGTGTCGCTCCGGAATTGCCAGGGGCACTGGAATTTATCGAAAAAGCCGCTGCTGTCTGCACTGTTTCCGTAGCCCACACCACAGCGACCTATGACCAGGCAAAGGCCGGCTTCGACGCCGGAATTCGCCATGTGACGCATCTCTTTAACGCGATGCCGCCTTTCGCACATCGGGAGCCGGGTGTCATTGGCGCTGCAGCTGAGAATAAGGCGGTGACAGCCGAGCTGATCACAGATGGTATCCACGTTCATCCGAGTGCGATCCGGGCTGCTTTTTCCTTGTTCGGTGCCCGGCGGATTGTTCTGGTCAGCGACACGATGTCCGCCTGTGGCATGCCGGATGGCGAATACATGTTAGGCGGCCAGAAGGTCTTTGTCGCAGGGCGGCTGGCCACGCTTGCGGATGGAACAATCGCCGGTTCGGCAACCCATCTGTTTGATTGTCTGCGCACCAGTCTGTCGTGTGGCATCAAGCCGGAAGATGCAATACAAGCAGCAACCGCCAATCCTGCACGTGTGATCGGTGCCTTCGATCAGGTTGGCAGCATCACAACCGGAAAACAGGCCGATTTCGTCGTATGTAATCCCGACTGGTCAATCCACAGTGTTTATCTTGCCGGACAACGCGTCCTACTGAATGCATAATCTGCTGATATCAGCCAAAACAAAAGCTGGTTAATCCTGCACGATGACTGAAACACCGTCCGGGATAATCAGCGTCCGCGCTGAATCACCGACAATGGTTTTCGCCTGTGCCCATGCCTGATCGAGCGTTGCGGCATGTTTCATGTGCATTGCTGTTATGGATCGTTCATCGCAGCAATCACTTACAACAATCACGGCAGCCCGCTGCAGAACACGCGCCAGGATCTGCGCCTGCCATTGATCTGCATTGGTCTGGTCTCTCGGTATGGCCAGAATCTTGTGCAGCGCCGCTGCAGGAGTTGACGCTTCCGTCAGCCAGTGACAGAAAGCATCACCGCCGAGTCCGTCTTCACAGGCAGCCACCATGATGATGACACCACCCGGTCTGACACAGGCTTCAGCAGCTGTCATGCCCTTAACCGCCTGATACAGATTCTGGTCAAGCGGATAGCCGCCATTCGAGGTGATGACGATATCCGCTTCTTGTTTTTTTACGCCCGCCAGATGCGCCACAGCACGACAACCACTCGCATGAGCCGCTTCCGGATGTCCGGCAAACGCACCTGTAATTTTTTTGTCATCATCCAACATGACATTCAGAATAAACGATAAAGAAGCTTTGCGCGCTGCATCAACCATATCCAGATGCATCGGATTATCTTGAAGCACACCGGTACGGGCAGCCGGATGATCAATAAATGCCGCGCAGTGGTTGGCGAGAATCGATTCTGCACCGGCAATCCCCGGCAAAATACTTTTTCGCCCTCCGGAAAAACCGGCAAAGAAATGCGGTTCGATGAACCCCTCCGCAACAATCAGATCGGCCTGGTCGACCCGATTGTTCAGCCACAGCGCACCACCTGAAGGCAGCTGTCCTTTGTAAACCATCTGGCTCGCATCCTGGCAGTCATGAATCACAAATTCTTCCCGATCAATGAGTGATTGACCGAATTTTTCGATCAGTTCTTCTTTTCGTGTTTGCCGATGATAACCTGTCGCTACGATGATCTGCACGTCTACCGTTGGATTTTTCAGGCGCATTTCCGCCAGAAGCAGCGGCAGCGTGATCCGGCTGGGCAAAGGACGGGTGTGGTCACTCGTAATAACGAGGATTCGCTGACAGGACTGCGCCAGGTCGCAAAGCCTGGGAGATTCAATCGGATTGGCCAAAGCTTCTTCGACTATATCTGTCTCATCACGTTGTTTCGCTTCTGTTTGCCCGATAGGCCGCAAAACAGCAACACATTGATCGCTGTTAATTGTGAAGGGGATTTTCGATTTTCCATAAGGAATCGAAACAGTCGTTTGGCCCATGCTCATACCTCTTCTGATTTTTGTTTGATCAAATCAATCAGGTCACCGTAGCCTTCTTCAGCCATTTTTTCCAGGGGGATGAACCGGAGCGATGCACTGTTGATGCAATATCGCAATCCGCCGCGATCAGGAGGTCCGTCCGGGAAAACATGGCCGAGATGTGCGTCACCGACCCGGCTGCGAACCTCCGTTCGCACGCGATTGTGCGATTTATCCACCTGTTCTTTGATGACATCCGGATCGACGGGTCTCGTGAAACTGGGCCAGCCGCAGCCTGCATCAAATTTATCGCGTGACGTGAACAGCGGCTCTCCGGTAACGATGTCAACATAGAGACCTGGTTGATCCTGGTTCCAGTATGCTCCTGTAAACGGATGCTCTGTATCGTTCTCCTGTGTTACCCTGAACGATTCTGCTGTTAATTGTTTTCTCAGCGCTTCACGGGTTGGTTTTTGGTATCGGTTTGGATCGATTTTCATGATTCGGTGACTCCTTCCTGCGCTGCTGAGCGCATCAGCTCAAGATCAATATGACAATAGCCGCCGGGATTCTTTTTCAGATAATCCTGATGGTACTCCTCAGCCAGATCATAGCGAATCAATCGCTCAACTTCCGTAACAACCGGACGCGTATGCTTTTTCTGGATGTTTTGAATCACGTGCTGGATCACCGGCAGAAAACGGTCATCCAGATAATAAATACCCGTTCGGTACTGTGTTCCGCGGTCAGGCCCCTGTCGATTGCGAACCGTTGGATCTATGATGGAGAAAAAGCGCGTCAGAAGCTTTTCGAGCGGCAAGCGCTCGGGATCAAACCGGACGTGAACCGTCTCTGCGTGGCCGGTGTCACGCGTGCAGACTTCCTCGTACGTCGGATTTTCCGTTCGACCGTTGGCATAGCCGACTGATGTTTCAACGACACCGTTCAGCCTGGACAAAAAAGCCTGGACGCCCCAGAAACAGCCGCCGGCCAGCCAGATGTCGTGCAGTTTAGCATCCGTTTCGTTCTTCACCTGATCATGCAAATTGGTTTCTAATCGCTGCTGTTTCATCGCAAGTCACCCTTTCATCTCAAATATCTTTTGTTGCCTTCAGTATAACATCGTCTTTCGTTCTTCGTATATCATCCCTTCACTCCAGCTTGAGAAATTGAACGTGTGTGATAATGTTACTGATTTGTTCATATGTTCATAATAAAATAGAGTTATATTAATAATATTGAATCATCTATTGGCCATTCTATCTATCAAGGAGGAAATACTCATGGAAGAAAGCACAACCAGATTACCGCTGATCGGCGATCCCGCTCCCGCTTTTAAGGCAGTGACAACCCAGGGACCTATTAATTTTCCCGAGGATTATAAAGGGAAATGGGTTATTTTGTTCAGCCATCCAGCCGATTTCACACCTGTCTGTACAACTGAGTTCATGACGTTCGCAACGATGGAGGAAGACTTCCGCTCATTAAACACAGAGTTGATTGGTCTTTCAATCGACAGCCTGTACGCGCATATCGCCTGGCTGCGCACCATCAAGGAAAAGATTGAATTTAATGGAATGAAAGGTGTAGAAGTCAACTTCCCGCTGATTGAAGATCTGCGGATGGATGTCGCCAAATTGTACGGTATGGTTCAGCCAAGCGCGTCAACGACGCAGGCGGTTCGCGCAGTCTTCATCATCGATCCGAAAGGCATCGTCCGGACGATCATGTATTATCCGGCATCTACCGGACGCAACATGGAAGAAATCAAGCGCGTGATCCTTGCCCTGCAGAAAGCAGACAAAGAAGCGATCGCCACACCTGCCAACTGGCAGCCGGGTGACGATGTGATCATTCCGCCTCCAGGCTCTTGCGGCGCAGCGAAAGACCGTGTTGAGCAGGCAGGCGACGATACCTATTGCCTTGATTGGTTCCTTTGTTTCCGCAGAGAAAAGAAATAAGATTCGCTACCGTTTCTAACTCATAAAGTACTCAGTCGGAGCTGTCTCAGACGTTCGCAAGAACTTGAGAGGCAGCTCCTTTTTAATGTCAACATCATGCCATGATAATATGATAAGATAAAAATAATAGCATCATTACAACCCGGAGGAAGCAAAACCATGTTTGATTCCAATGTTCTTTTTGCTTTTACGCTCACACTGTTCGCCGGTCTATCAACAGGTATTGGCAGCCTTTTGGCTTTATTTACCAAAAGAACCAACCAGACATTTTTATCTGTCGCTCTTGGTTTATCTGCTGGTGTCATGATTTATGTTTCGTTTGTTGAAATATTTGTCAAGGCACAGGAGTCTCTGGTCGGTGTTTTAGGCGTCAGACCAGGAAACTGGATAACCATCGCAGGGTTTTTTGGTGGTATGTTTGTCATCGCTCTGATTGACCGGCTCATCCCGTCTGGTGAAAACCCGCACGAATCCCGAATGGTTGAGGAAATGGACCCGGCCCATAAGCATCCCCATTCACACGGTAAACTGATGCGCATGGGGATCATGAGTGCGCTGGCCATTGCCATTCACAACTTTCCGGAAGGGATCGCCACATTTACAGCCGCTTTGAAAGACCCCTCTCTCGGCATCGCAATCGCTGTTGCTGTGGCCATCCATAATATCCCTGAGGGAATAGCAGTTTCTGTGCCCGTTTACTTCGCGACGGGTAATCGAAAAAAGGCATTTGCTCTTTCTTTTTTGTCAGGACTCGCTGAGCCTGCCGGTGCCATTATCGGTTATCTGATCTTGTATCCATTTATGAATGATGTCGTCTTTGGCGTTCTATTTGCTTCGGTAGCTGGCATCATGGTCTATATATCTCTTGATGAATTGCTGCCAGCAGCGCGTGAGTACGGCAAGCCACATTTGTCCATTTACGGCATGATCGCCGGCATGATTATTATGGCGATCAGCCTGATCCTCTTTATGTAACAAGAGAGCAGCCATTGATCAACAGGTTGTTGCGTCGTTTCAACTGGCATATAATGAAGATGTGATAATCTGCTCGTGAGCCGTTCACGATTACGGCGGTTAATTGTTTTCGTTCCATTACTTATATCACCCACAAAGAACAGATAGGAGGAACCTTGCATGAATCGTTTGACGACCCGGGAACTGCATGATTTATTGCATAGACAGGCCAGCTTATGTGTCAGCCTTTATCTGCCCGTCGAAAAAGTAGGCCAGGATACGCGACAGGGAGTCATCCGACTTAAAAAAATGCTTCGATCAATCACTCAGGAACTCCGCGCCCGCGGTCTTAAGCCACAGGCGATCGAAGAACTGCTGCAACCCGCTGAGGTGTTGGTAAACAACACACTCTTCTGGGAACATCAGGACCAGGGTCTTGCCTTATTTCTTGACGAGAACGGTCTTATACAACATGCGCTTCATCAACCCTGTGAAGAGTCCGTGACCATTTCCGACCAATTTATGTTACTGCCGCTGATCATGGATCTGGCCATCGATGACAGTTATTATGTACTCTCTTTGAGTCTGGATGATACGCGTATTTATCTGGCACAGCGTTCGTCTCTGACCGAGCTTGACTTGCCACAACCTCGCTCCCTGAAATTTGTGATGAATTCCTATAACCTGGAAAAGCAGCTGCAGCATCATAGCCCATCCAAGGGTAAAGGTACGATATTTCACGGTTCTGACTCTGTCAAGGATCAGGAGAAGTTGAGAATCGAAGAATTCTTTCGTCTTCTGGAGGCTGGTCTTCGCTCCGTTATGAAAGAAGACAGACCGATGGTTGTCGCCTGTGTCGATTACCTGTTCCCGATTTTCAAGTCAGCCTGTCGGAATTTCGACATCATTGACAGCAACATTTCCGGTTCTCCTGAAAACATGAAGAAAGAAGAGCTGATGACACAAAGCTGGCAGCTTGTTGAACCGATGCTGACTAGAAAACAAACGGAGGCAATTGAACAGTATCATAATCGTGCCGGAAGCAATCGTGTCGCACAGACAATTGACCATATTATGCCTGCAGCCCTGCAGGGTCGAATTGAAACACTACTGATCCAGCGAAACTACTACATCTGGGGGGATTGTGCTGAATCAACCGGCAAGGTTTTGACTCAGCTTGATCAACCCAAACGATTCGGCGATCCGGATCTGCTCAGCGAAGCAGCGCGTCTGACGCTTCTGCAAAGCGGACAAGTCTACGTGCTTGATCAGGCTGATATGCCGGATGAAACACAGTGCGCTGCTATCTTGCGCTTCTAGCCTCTTTTTATGGTCCTTTGATGTGACCTGTTGTAGCCAATAGATGAGGTACGCTGATGATAGAAGAATCCATACGCCAAAAGAATGAGGCACAAAACAAAACGGCAGATAACCTGCAGTCCAGTTTGCGTGTCTTCGGCAATCGTCTGGCCAATCTTCCCGATCAGGGTTCTGAACTTCCGGCAGACCGGCAATCACGATTGCTGGCCTGGACGCTCTTTTTGCTTGGGTTATTAATGGTTTTTACTGAAATATTGGTTTTTACGCTATCGTATGATACGGAAATCAGGCGTTATCTTTATCGCATCGTACCCGTCGCCTATTTTCTTGTTCTAGTCGTTTCTTTCTTTCTCAATCGTTTGAGACGAATTCGCCTTGCAGCGTTGATGGCAGTGATCGGCAGTGTTATTGCTGTCTGGTCGGTTATCCTGAGTGATCCACTGATCCGTCAGGGACTTGACCTCATTCCAATCTGCTATATTGCATTGACTCTGCTGATCAGTGCTTTTTTACTCAATCGCATTGACACGTTTATTCTTTCGATTGTCCAGGATGCCGCTTTGCTTATCTTGATCCTGAATGACCCGATTCTTCGTGATACCAATTGGATCAGCCTGATCACCTTTCTCGTATTTATGACAGTCATCAGCCTGGCAATCAGTCACATTATGCGGACAGATCTTGATCAGATTGATCGTCAGGCACAATCACTTCTGGCGCATGAAGCTGCATTAAAGGATCTGGCGATCCGCGATTCGCTGACCGGACTATACAACCGTCTTTATCTGGATGAAACACTCAAAAGGGAAATCAGCCGGATCACACGTCGCAACAGTACACTCGGAGTCATCATGATCGATATTGATTTTTTTAAAACGATTAATGATACTTATGGTCATGGGATCGGTGATGAGTTTCTGCGGCAAATCGGACAGATTCTGGCAAGCCGGGTCAGAGACTCAGATATTGCCTGCAGGTATGGCGGTGATGAATTTACGCTTGTCATGCCGGATGCGTCGCTGGATGCAACGTATGAGCGAGCTGAAAGCATCCGCCTGCAGGCAGATGAATGGGTATTCGAAATCGGTCCCGTTCAGATTCACTCCCCGTCACTATCCTGTGGCGTTGCGGTTTATCCAATACATGGTCACACAGGTGAAACAGTTCTTGAGGCAGCGGATCACGCTTTATATCTAGCCAAACAAAACGGCCGCAATCGAACCGAGGTCGCAGAACCTGTCCCGACGGATCAATAATCAACCGACCCGTCCATGACATGTTTGAAAGCGTCAATCTTTTTAGCTGACTTAAGTTGGATCAAGCTGATTTTCTTGTGCCAGCAACTGCTTCCGCTCACAATCATATCGGTACCACTGTCCGTGCACGGGCGACAGAACAACACCGTTTGGATCAAGGTCCTCGAATATGCGCTGCAGCTGTGCAATTCGCGGCCGGTAGACGTCTTCAGTCTGATAAAGATCCATGTGATGCGGAATGATCAGGTGCGTACCGATCGCCTGCGCAAACTGTGCAATTTCTTCCGGACTTTGTCTGGAAAACTGAAGGATTGCAATGTCAGGCTGAAACCCGCGAATCATATTGACTTGTTCGATTGATGCGTTGTTCCCCCAGAGCAGAATTTTGATACCGCTTTTTGTCGTAATCAGGTAATTGCAGTATTCAAGAGATCCCCAGGCTTGCATATCCTGCAGGTCTCGATTTTGACCAACCAGAGGATTTTGATTGATTCGTTTGGTTACATCGAGAAACGATTGTCCGACATCGGTATGTCTGCCGAACAATGCCTGAATCTTGTATGTTCCAAAATCCAGTTCCAAATGAGATGTCATCGGATAAATACGGCTGCTGTTGCAGTTCAACCAGCGTGTCAGTGACAGTGCACTCAAGGCACCAACCAGAATTTTCGGCTGAAATTGTTTTTCCAATGCCGGGAGATCCGTCACATGATCCCAGTGTGTATGAGTCAGAAAAACCAGATCTGCCGCATTGAAAACTGACACATCTAAAGGTGTGCCGGGAGAATCGGTGACACAAGGATCGGAGATAATTGTGCTGTCTCCCAGATGGAATTCAAAACAGGCAATACTCAGCCAGCGTAATTCGACAATTGATTGATCTTTCATTCCAACAACCTCATTTCCTTCTTTCTTGTTGTATTATACACGTCTGCCATCGTATCGACTATGTGTTTATGTGAGACAGTCTGCATCTTGGGGGAGTTGACGCTGAATCGTTCAAACGATAAGATTGTTTTGTACTTCTCTAATAGTCAGCCGCATATGCTGTTTTGTTGACAAGCAGCAATTGATAAAGGAGTTCTTGAACATGATAAAAGGCGAAACAAGAAACCCTCTTCTGATGATCGTTTTGAGCATTGTCACCTGTGGTATTTATCAGATTGTCTGGCTGTTTATGGTCAGCAACGAAATCAATCGCGCTGCCGGTGAGAAGAAAGTTGATCCGATGATCTTCTTCCTGCTGGGTCTCCTCTGCTTTCCACTGGTCTATGTTGGTTTGTACAAGATTGATGAGTCAGTTTTCGAACTGAACACACGTTTTGGTCTGCCGGCAGAAAAGCATTTCATCCTCTGGTTGCTCCTAAGTCTTGTCGGTGTCGGTTTCCTGTTTATGCAATATCAGGTACAGGAACAGCTGAATACACTTTGGGAACGTGCTGCCTGAAATCGATAAACACCAGCCGAACACGAAGAAAATCAGTCAACGAATTAAAACCCATGTAAAAAAAAACCTTTGGGTCTGGATCAGTCTGACTGCTTTTTTTCTGGCGGTCTGGCGTATCACCGGAACAGGGTGCACCTTTCATGGTGTTATCGGCATCCCCTGCCCCGGGTGCGGCTTAACCCGGGCGATCAGCTTTGCGCTCCGCGGGGACTGGCAGAATGCTTTCACTTTGCACCCGCTGTTCTGGCTGGCTCCACTGGTACTCGCTGCAGCGGTGCTCTTTCTAATCTTCAAACCTGAAAAGCTAAGCAGTGACCGGATGAATCTGATCTGGATAACGCTGGCCATCCTGTTCTTATCTGTTTACATTGTCCGGATGATCCTGTTTTTCCCAAACCAGGATCCGATGGTCTTTAATCAGAACGCACTGATTCCCAGAGTCTGGCGATTAATTACCGATCTGTTTGCCCGGTAGCATCATCGTTGCTGAGCAAATCGAAAACAACACAGTTACGCATTTCCTTTGCCTGATAGAGCAGTTTATCGACTCGCGAAATAATCAGATCTGTCCCTTCATCAGCATATCGAATGGATGCTGTCACGCCAAAACTCGCTGTCAGCTGAATCGTCTGTGTGTCCGCAATCACAGGAGATTTTTCGATCAGCTGGCGAAGACGTTCGGTGATCTGCACGCCATTCTTCAGGTTTGTATCAGGCAGGCAGATGATGAATTCATCACCACCATATCGGCCCAGAAAATCACCAGGCCTGATGTTTGCAGCCAGTTCGTTAGCAAAATGGATCAACACATGGTCACCGAATTGATGCCCATATTGATCATTGATGCGCTTGAAATGATCAATATCCGTTAAAATCAACGTCATCTGTGAGCCTTCAGAAGATGCGTGATTCATAATTTGGGCAAGCTGCTCAACAAAGGATCGCCTATTCAATACTTTCGTCAAATCATCGTAGGTTGCAAAATAAGATGCGTCCTGATGCGCTGATCGAAGTTCCTGCTCAATCTGCTTAAACGATGAAATGTCGCGAATAATCATCACAGACCAGGTCTCGCCAACGATATCCGTGAAAAGTGCTGACGCACACTCTGCTTCAAATCGTGACTGGTCTTTTCGAATGTACGTCAGCTCGGTTCGTGTTTTACCAGTCTCAGACCGCTCACGAACGGCCGGTAACAGCCGCGGATCACTCATATCAACCAAACCGGTGCGGCCGGCCTGGCAAATTTCTTCTTCGGTCATCTGGAATAATTGACAAGCTGCCGGATTAGCTCGAAAAATCCGGCCATCCGGTTTTGTCAACAAAATAGCATCCATGCTGTTCTCAAAAAGCAGCTGGTAAAAATCGCGTTCTAGAAATGTATCGGGTTTTTGATTGATCCAGTCCATTTTTGCGTCCTTTAAGCACTAAAAACACGCGGATCCTCTAACAGTTTAATAATAACAAATAATTGGTTCTTTGATAAGGCCGCTTTCAGCCGATCATCCGATTACGCCCGCCTTGTTTTGCCTGATAGAGTTTCTGGTCTGCAGAGTGAATCAAATCCATCAGATCCTCTCCCTGATAGGTCTGAACACCACCACTGATCGTAACAGGGCAGCTGCACGAAAATTCCCGGGATGCTATTTCTCGGCGGATTCGTTCACCGGCCCGGATCGCCTGGTTGAGATCCGTTTCAGGTAAAATGACGAGGAATTCCTCACCACCATAGCGACCAATCGAATCTCGGTCCCGCAAAACGTCGCGGATCGCCTGCGTAACTTCTTTTAAAACCATGTCACCTGTGACATGGCCATAGGTATCGTTGATTGATTTGAAATGGTCGATATCGACGAGTACAACAGACACAGGCTTTTTTTGCGTGCTCGATTCCATCATCTGTCCATTCAGATCGGCCAGAATTGCCTTTCGGTTCAAGATGCCGGTGAGCGAATCAGTACGGGCATCCTCAGATAACAAGCGGTTGTGTTCTGTCAGAATCGTTTCACGCGCTTTTTGCTCGCTGATATCAAAGACTATGCCGGCCGCAAACAGAGGTTTGCCGTCTGAATCCCGCTGCGTTATTTTCCCACGATCATAAAACCAGATCCATTCACCATTCTTCGCCTTAATCCGATACTCCACCTCGTAGACTTTTGCTTCGCTTCGCATATGGCTCTTCATGGCAGCCATGGTTCGTTCGTAATCATCTGAATGAAGACGATCTGTAAAAAACTGATAAGTGACGCGTTCGGGTAATTCTGAACGATCATATCCCATCGCCTGAATTTCTTTCGTGTTGAAAACGACCGAATTGGATTGCATGTTCCAGTACCAATGGCCAAGATCTCCGCTCCATGCGTACCCCAGACGAGATTCTTCTTCCTGCTCTTTGAGTAGTTGCTGTGTCAACAGCTCCAGTTCTCTCACTTTTTGCAGCAGTTCAGCGCAGAGTTCATCTATCTGACTCATCGTAATAACCTCCAAGCTGATGTAAGAACGAGGGTGTATTGCACTTTTTTTAATGATGAATTAAGTATTAAAAAGCAGATCGGACAGTGAAATTCATCCAACTGCCCGATCTTGTTTCATGATTGACTATCCGATTCAGATCTTATGTACTTCATGAATGGGGTTTGTGCCATTTACAACAGTATCCATGACAGGGCAGTGGGTGTCGATGAACTCAGCAAATGCCTCCAGTTCCTCAAGAGAATTGTCGGCATCCATGTAATATTTGGTTACAATCTGAGAATAGCCAACCCGTGCATCGGGATTTTTGTCCATACACCCATCAATGTCAAATGTTCCCTCAAATTCCAATTTTATGTTGTTTAATTTGATTCCTTTTGCTTTGGCAAACATTTTGGCTACGATGATTTTGCAGCCGCCCAAGGCACTAAGGAGACACTCCATTGGGTTCATACCAATATTGGTTCCACCCGCTTCAATCGGCTCATCTAAGATGAAGCTTAGGCCCCGTGCTTCACACTTAACCTGTAGGCCCCCAATAGATTCAGCTGTCGCGCGAATAATTTCCTTTGCCATGATGAACACCTCTTTCAAACGTGATCTATTAGTCTGTCTCCATTGTACCAATGCGTTTCGCTTCGTTCAAATAGCACCTCATATTTTATAATATTTTGCCAGTTTCTCGATTGTCTCTGATTCATCGGTTGATTGGCTGGTCTTACAATATGGACTTTGTAAGACTTATATTCAGGGGTTATACGTCACATACATCGGGCTGGACCAGGCCATGTGACCATCCTTTTGTGTCACTTTAACCCAGTAGGTATTAACCCCGGCTTTAACTGAGGTGTCGGTTACGGACAGCTGTGCCTGCTGATCAAGTGCAACGGTCGCGAATCCAACAGTGACTTTCTGGTTTACACCGCCGGCATCATACACCACATCTTGTTCCATAAGATCTCGTATTCGAACCGAGAACTGGGCAGGTCTGGTTGAAAAAGTCAATGTAGTCTCATCGTTCCAGTCCAGGTCAAATTCAATTCCGTCTATATCACCGGACGTTTTAGATGTCCAGCGAATATCCTGGCCGGACATCATATACGCCCGCTCATCTGGCTGATTGAACGCAAAGCATGACAAATTGCTGGCTGTACCAGCCTTGATGCTCAATGTACCATCCCAGTCTGTCTTTTTGCTTCTGCTCCTGACGCGCACACCGCTCCAGACAATACGAATCCGCCTGCGGTCTTTTTCCAGTGTGTCATGATAGCGCTTGATTGTGTTCAGTCCATTTCTGATTTCGACATCCATGATCGCGCCGGTACCCGTAACATCAACTTCGATCGTCGGTTCATGGTCGATTGAAAACGAATCACCCATCATTTGGTTGCCGCAGGTAACATTCAGCAGGATGCGCTGACCGGTTGTTCCATATGTGTGCCTTTGTCGAAAAGCATTCCACAACGATTCGCGTGTCAGGCTATTCGCATAGACAGCCGTGTATCCGCCGGTCACATCAAAGGAAAGTCGGCCACCGGATGTTTTTCGTGTCGGATAAGACAACCCCGGCCGGCAGGTATGATCGTCACTGGCTGCCAGAATACCCGGCTGCAGGCCACGTGCGATCGCTTCTTCAACAAACCAGTCAAACGTCCCATGGTGTGAATGTATTTCCATTAGATGGATCAGTGTATCATCGTAGTAGTCAATATTGCCGTAGCGACCGCCGACATGGGGGACAGCCATCACATCAGTTCGCCCTTCGAACGTGTCAAACAAGTCGCGAAGTGTATGTTTATCTGTATCATCTGTGGCTTCCATTCCGATTTGCCAGCGGTAGCTGCGGTGAATCGGCTGATCATCATTCAGATAATAAATATTGTGATCGCCGCCGGATGGTGTCGTCCCCGACCATTCATAACCCAGAAATGTAACAAAGCG